>JAOTWC010000280.1 GCA_029863105.1 Gemmatimonadota bacterium
GCCCGATCGAGTGGTATGCGCCCGCAGAGGCTCTCCGCTGATGATCGGCCTCGGTCGGGGAGCGATCTACGCCGCGTCGGACGCCTCGGCCATCATTCCACACACCCGGCGCGTCGTGTATCTGGACGATGGGGAGATGGCCGTGTTCGACGCTTCGAAATGCGACATTGTCAGCATGCAGGCGATGTCGGCAGTGGACAAGCAGGTCGAGGAGATCGAGTGGGACCTTGAGGAAGCGGAGCGCGGTGGATACGAGCACTACATGCTCAAGGAGATCTTCGAGCAGCCCGAGACGATCGCGAGCACGTTGCGGGGGCGCATTGTCGGCGGTGAGGATGCGGTTCGACTCGGTGGACTCCACGACGTGGCCGAAAGCCTGGGTCGCGCGCGCCGGGTGATCTTTACGGCATGCGGGACCTCCTGGCATGCGGGCCAGATCGGTGCCTACCTGCTCGAGGAGCTGGCAAGAATTCCGGCTTCGGTCGAGTATGCCAGCGAATGGCGCTACCGCGATCCGGTGCTCGAACCCGACACCGTCGTGGTCGGGATTTCGCAGTCGGGTGAGACCGCGGATACACTCGCCGCGATCGAGCTGGCAAAACAGCGCGGCAGTACGACGTTAGGGATCATCAACACCGTCGGAAGCTCCATTGCTCGCCTGTCGGACGCAGGGGTATACCTGCACGCGGGCCCGGAGATCGGAGTCGCGTCGACAAAGGCATTCACCTCGCAGGTCGTGGCGCTCACTCTGTTCAGCCTGTGGATGGGCAGGAAACGCGGGCTCGATCCAGCCAGGATCCAGGAATACCTGGAGGCCCTCGTGGCCTTACCCGGGCAGGTGCAGGCGATTCTCGATCGTGCGGACGAGATTCGTGCGCTCGCATCCCGACTCGCTGACCACGACAACTTCCTCTACCTGGGTCGTGGGTACAGCTATCCCGTAGCGCTGGAAGGCGCTCTGAAGCTGAAAGAGATCAGCTACGTGCATGCCGAAGGGTTTTCCGCCGCCGAGATGAAGCATGGTCCGATCGCGCTGATCGAACAGGATACGCCCGTGCTTGTCGTCGCTCCCAGGGATGCCAGTTATCCGAAAGTGCTCTCGAACATGCAGGAAGTTAAGGCTCGGGGCGGTCACCTCATCACGATTTCCAGCGAACCGAACGGTCTCGCGGAACTGTCAGACGAACTGTTCACGGTTCCACAGACCCTGGATTCGCTGCTCCCAGTTCTCACCAGTGTGCCTCTGCAGCTCCTTGCGTATCATATCGGAGTGATGCGAGGCTGCGACGTGGACAAACCTCGCAATCTGGCCAAGAGCGTCACCGTCGAATAGGAACACCCGGCCATGCAGAAACTCCTTCACATCGTGGGCGCCCGGCCGAACTTCATGAAGATCGCGCCGGTTATGAAGGCGTTCGAACGTACCGGGGAAGTCCGGCAGACGCTGGTCCACACGGGCCAGCACTACGACGATGAACTGTCGAAGTACTTCTTCGAAGATCTCGGACTTCCACGCCCGGATGTCGATCTGGGCGTCGGTTCGGCCAGCCATGCCGTGCAGACGGCGCGCGTGATGATTGCACTGGAACCCGTGCTCAAACGCGTGCGCCCCGACTGGGTGTTTACTGTCGGCGATGTGAATTCAACGGTGGCGGCAGCCCTCGTGGCTGCCAAGCTCGGCATCCGGGTGGCTCACGTCGAGGCGGGCCTGCGGAGCGGTGACTGGACAATGCCGGAGGAGATCAACCGTGTGGTGACGGACCGGCTGAGTGATGCCCTGTTCACGACCGAGCCGTCGGCTGCAGACAATCTGCTGGCTGAAGGCGTGCCCGCCGACCGGATTCACTTCGTTGGAAACGTGATGATCGACACGCTGCTCGAGCATCAAGAGAAGGCGAGAGCGCTTGGCGTGGCGGTCGGGATGGGCCTGGAGCCCGGCGATTACATCCTCGTGACGTTGCACCGTCCGTCAAACGTCGACTCCCGCGACCGGCTAGCCGCGCTGCTCGACGCCCTCGGCCAGGTTCCGCTGTTGACCGGCCATCCCGTCGTGCTGCCCCTGCATCCGCGAACCGCCGCGCGCATACGGGAGTTGCGTCTGGAACATCTGTTGGCTCCGCTGCACGTGCTGCCGCCACTGCGCTACCTCGAGTTCCTTGGCCTGATGGCGTCGGCCGGGCTGGTCCTCACCGATTCCGGCGGCATTCAGGAAGAGACCACGGTTCTTGGGGTGCCCTGCGTGACACTTCGCCCGAACACGGAGCGTCCGGTGACGATCACCCACGGAACGAATCGCCTGTACGATGGCGACCCCGCCGGGATCGTCGACGAAGTACGGTCCGCGCTGCTCGAGCGTCGCGAAGGAACGATTCCACCCCTGTGGGACGGCAGTGCTGCCAGCCGAATTGCAGGTATTACACTGGCCCTGGAGACCGGTGCGGTGCCTGCTTCCACGACGGGAACGAGGGTATCTGCCGGGTAATCTGACCTCCCCGGGCGAAATCCGAAGCGAATCTGCAAAATGCCGTCGATTGCGCGGTTTGTGCCGGGTCCGACACCAGATTTCCGCCTTCGACAATGCCTTTCCTTTCCAGTAATTCTCTGCGCTACGTCGCATCTTTCCCACACGTAATCCCCGATCTGCCGGATTCTCGCCACACGGGTCCGGGAATTGCCCATCGGTCTCCGCGCGAGGCGTCGCCATTGGCGCAAGAACCAGATCGTTTCAGGGCAGGCATTATCGAACTGCCGGGAGACCACCCGACGTGAGTGAACCCGCCGAGCTGGAACAGCAGAACGACGTAGCGGTCGATGCGGTCGATGAAATGGAGGGCCCGGTCATTCTCGACGCCGAGGCCCGTTCGGCCGTTCGCGTATACGTGGTTGATGATGAGCCCAGCATCCTGGAGAGCTGTGAGTCAGTCCTCCTGGGCGAGGGATACTCGTGTGAAGTCGAGCGCAGAGCCGACGAGGCGCTGCGTCGCGTTCGTTCGCAGGCGTTCGACATCGT
>JAOTWC010000281.1 GCA_029863105.1 Gemmatimonadota bacterium
TCGGGACTCGGCGTGGCGCGGCCCCGCATCGAATCGTCCGCAATGACCCCCAGGTGCATCCGCAGGTCGGCGGCGTCGATGGAAGCCGCTGCGACCTCGGCGCCGGCGAGGGCCGAGGCGGTCTGCCCCGCCAGGTCCCCTGGACCGCCAAGCACGCCAAACAGTGCGACCGCCGAACACCATCCTCCCATCCAACCCTGTCTTCGCATGGCTCACGCCTTTCATATTCAGCCGGGTGCACGTCTCCCGCACTTCACAGGAACATCCCGGGGGGCCCCCAGTGTACGGTGAGCCCGGACCGCGGGACAACTCAACAGAAACGACCGCCATCAGCATGAACACCCGAGTAGGGACATCGGCTGAACCAGACGCCGGGAGTCGCTCCGCCGGGCGCCCGGATCTGATGGCACCGCTTCACGTGTCGTCGCTCGGCCGACTCGATTTCGTGGCGCGGGGAATCGTCGACGGATTCCTGATGGGTCTGCACCGATCCCCGCATCGCGGGTTCTCCGTCGAGTTCGCCGAGAACCGCCCGTACTACCCCGGGGACGATGTTCGGTTCGTCGACTGGAAGATGTTCGGTCGCTCCGACCGGTACTACATCAAGCAGTTCGAGGAAGAAACGAATCTGCGCGCCTATCTTCTGCTGGACACGAGCCTGTCGATGGACTGGGTGTCGGACGGTGCCCGGTATCTGAAGAAACTCGCCTATGCGCGTTTGCTGGCCGCTTCGCTGTCGGTGCTGCTGCTGCGACAGGGGGACGCAGTGGGCCTGCTGGCGTTTGATTCGGAAATTCGGGCACATGTGACTCCCCGGGGCGTACTCAGGCACCTCAATCGCCTGGTGAGAGAGCTGGAGATGCTGTCCGGCCAGGGAGGTACGGAGGCCGAGCGGGCCCTCCGGGACGTCTCGATGCGACTCCGTCGACGGGGACTCGTGGTCCTGATCTCCGATCTGCTGGTCGACCCGGCTGCCACCCGAGAGGCGCTTCACTACCTGAGTCATCGGGGCCATGAGGTGCTGGTGTTCCATTTGATGGATCCGGCTGAGCGCGATCTTCCCGCGGCCGGAGACGCCGTGTTCTTCGACCCCGAAACGGATGAGGAATTGCGGACGAGCAGTTCGGCCCTGCGCCGGGAGTATGGGCGCGCCGTCGCCGAGTCGGTTTCGGACTGGCGACGCGTGTGCAGCGGCATGGGTGCCGACTACGAACTGGTTACGACCGACGTGCCTATCGGCCGCGTGCTGCGACGCTACTTGGAGAAGCGCGCCAGACTCGGATGAGCTTCCTGCACCCCTGGGCGCTTGCCCTGGCTGCCCTCGCGGCCGCACCGATACTGCTGCATCTGCTGCGGCGCGAGGTTGCGCAGCGCATTCCGTTTCCCGCGCTGCGGTATCTGCGGCGGGCGGAGCGCAGGACCGCAAGATCGATGCGCTTGCGCGATCAGTTGCTTCTCCTGACCCGCATCCTCCTGGTGGTGCTTCTCGCCGCCGCGGCCGCCCGTCCGTTCGCCGGGCGCGGAGGAGCGCGGGACCACGAACCGACGGATGTGCTGCTGATCATCGACAACTCGGCCAGCATGGGGCGTGTTCAGGGTGACCGGACGCTGCTCGCGCACCAGGTGGATGCCGCCCGCGCCACTCTGACGAACGCCGGTCCCGCCGATCGGTTCTGGGTGGCCCCGCTGATCGGCCCGGTGGTGGCCGCGGGCGTGTCCGGTGACGAAGCGATGGCCGCCCTGGAATCGGTCGAATCCACGGACGCCGGGGGGGACATCGTAGGCCGGCTGGACGAGCTGACGGCATCCGTGCCCGTGCTGGAGGACCGCGCTCGCGAAGCACACGTCTACTCGGACGGACAGGCATCCGCCCTGGGCGGGGCATCGCTGGATTTGTCGGCTTGGGGACCGGTTCTGCTGGGCGTTCCAGGACGAAGCGAGACACGGAACGGCGCCGTGACGAGGCTTCGCCTGGAACCGGACGGTCCTGTGGTCCCAGGCGATCCGGCGGCGGTCGCTGCGATGATCGGGCGGTCTGGCGACGTGGATGCCACCGCGGACACCGTCGATGTCCGGCTGATCGTGGACGGGCAGACAGCCGCCATGTCCAGGACCATGTGGGGCAGCGAAGCCATGCTGGCGCTTCCGGACCTGGCTCCCGGAGCCCACACGGTTCGGGTGGAAACGCCACCCTCCGGTCTCAGGTCCGATGATGGCCGGCAGATCGGTCTGATCGCAGCGGGAAGTCCGATTGTCCGCCTTTCCGGAGACCCCACCGGCTTCGTCGGCGTTGCACTTCAGACGCTGCTTGCCGAGGGTCGGATTCGTGCCGAGACGCCAGGTGTGCGGGCGGACGTCGAGATCGTCGAGGGGACGTACCGGCCTGCCACCCTGAATGAGGCGGCGCTGGTTCTCATCCCGCCGCTCGAATTCGCCGACCTGCCGGCTTTTCAGCAGCGTCTCTCCGCCCTGGGCGTTCCCTGGCGGCTCAGGCTGCAGCCGGTATCCGGTTCCGTGGCGTTCGACGAGCCATCGCAGGTCCCGGGGCTGGATCAGGCGCGCGTCTCGATGGCCTATACTCTCGAACGGCAGGCGTCGCCGATGGGCGATGCGGACAGCGTGCTCGTTCGCACCGGGGACGGCGCGGCATGGCTCGTCCGGGGACAGGCTGGCTCACGCGTGTTTCTGCTGTTCGCTTCGGCGATCCACCCCGAAGCCACTGATCTGCCGACGGGCGTCGCGATGATACCATTTCTGGAAACTCTGCTGCTCCATTGGAGCCGGCCCGGTGCGGAACCCACGTGGGATGTTACGGCCGGCAGCGCGCTGGCTCTTCCGGCGCGCGCCGAGCAGGTAGTATCGCCGGCGGGCGACACGTTCAGCGTCGAGGGGGGCGCTCCGTGGACGCCTGTCCAGGCAGGCATTTGGATGGTGCAGGTGGCAGACGACGGGGCCGGAAGGACGATCCCGCTCGGTGTGAACGTCCCCGTCGCGGA
>JAOTWC010000282.1 GCA_029863105.1 Gemmatimonadota bacterium
CGTGAGGGCAGACTCGACTCGATCGGTGAGGCATGGTCAGCCTTCCGGTATGAAATGGACCTCCTCGAGCCCGAGCTGCTCAAAGTCATCGAGGGAGACTGACTCAGACTTCGCGAGAAGTGGTGGTCTTCTCCGGCCGCCTCCCTGCCTACGTTCTCTTGCGTCATGCCGAGTCGATCGAGCTACGGAACAAACCGTCGAGTGGGCCACCGGCGTGTTCTCATGCCAGGGTTCGAGACGTCCGGTCGAGCACCGGGTTGATCGCGTGCCACAGCACCTTTCAGACGTCGGAATGAGCGGCCCCGATCACGGACTAACGAGCAAGAACGCCCCGTACGCCGAATAGTCTGGATTGGTCCACGTCTGAGCCCGAGGAGAGCAGCGGCAGCCATAGCAGGTGGCAATGTGGAACTATCCTGGGCGGATGTTCCGCCGCGCGAGTCTCGGTCGTGCCGTGGTGGCCATCCTCCTTTGCGGGGTTGGGCTGGTCGGGTGCGGTGACGACGACCGAAGCAGTGACGACCGGGCGGCCGACGCCTACATTGTTGTGGTCGAGTGGGTCCTCGCCGAGCCGGGGTACGCCCCCGACCCAGCACTCGACGAGATGTCACCAGTCTTTGTCGAAAGCCTTGGGCCCGGCGAGATCGACCTGGACGTGCAGGTGGAGATCGTCCGGCACTTCGAGCCGGTCGTCGACATTCGGTTCATCGACACCCGGGCCGAGGCGCTGGACGAGTCCGAGGTGGGCGCACCGGTGCGCGACGGCGGGCTGCTCCTCGGGCTTGGTCCCGTTCCAGCCGAGGGACCGATCGATATCCGGGGCGAGGTCTACCAGACGTCGGACCGTGTTGTCGGCTATCGCTTCCGGGTCGCCAAGCGCGGCCAGACGATGGTGTTGATCGAACCGCCCCAACGAGTGGAGCCCGAGGGCCTGGTGGGAGAGCTGTGAACGCGGCCTCCACGCACTGGTCGCCAATAAGGTGGATCCGTCACTTCACATCCCAAGGGTTCGACGATCTGCCGCTGCTCGGCGACCGCGAAGCTGGCCGCCTCCTGCCCGTGCAGGCGCTTCACAGCTTCGGTGACACCATGTTCGCCGTTTCGCTCGTGGGATCGCTGTTCTTCAACGTCTCCCTCGACGCAGCCCGACCCCGGATCGTGCTGTATCTCGCAGTCACCATGGCCCCGTTCCTGGTGCTGGCCCCGCTCATCGGACCGCTGATCGACCGGGTCCGCGGCGGCCATCGGATAGTGCTCCTGGCCGCTCTGGGGGGCCGAGCCCTGCTCGCCCTTGTACTCGCCACCCAGCTGAAGGGACTGGTGCTCTACCCGCTTGCCTTCGCAATCCTGGTGCTGGCCAAGGTGTTTACCGTCTCGCGGAACTCGCTGGTCCCTGTACTCGTGACCGATCGCTCGCACCTCGTGGTGGTCAACTCGAGGCTGGCGCGGGTCAGCGCGGTGGCCGGCGGGTTTGCTGCTCTGGTGGCCGTGGCCATCCTGGAGGCGTCTAGCCCCGGGTGGATCTTGCGTGCCGGCGCGTTGGCCTACGGCGGAGGGGCACTTCTCGCCCTCCGGCTCCCTCCGCCCCATCCCCACGAGAACGTCTCGCCGATCGTTGAGCAGCTGGAGCTGTCGGGGCCCGGCGTGCGGTCGGCCACACTCGGGATGAGCAGCCTCCGGGCCGCGGTCGGCTTCCTGGTATTCCACATCGGCTTCGTGATGAAGGGTGCCGGCGAACCGGCATGGTTCTTCGGGCTGCTGGCCATCTCAATCGGGCTGGGTGCCTTCGCCGGGACATTCTTCGCCCCGAGGCTGCGTCAACTGGTCGGAGAGCAATTGATGCTCACCATCGCCCTGGCCGTCCCTGCCGTCATGGCGCTGGTCACCGCACTCCGCTTCCATCGCGTAACCGCGGTCTCGCTCGTCTTCGTGCTCGGGATCGGCGCCAGCGTGGCCCGGCGAGCCTTCGACTACGTGGTGCAGACCGAGGCACCCCACGCGCACCGGGGCCAGGCATACGCCGGCCTCGAGACCCGCCTCGAGCTGGCGTGGGTGGCGGGCGCCCTGCTCGCCGTGGTCAGCAACGCCCCGGGCTGGCTCGGGGCACTGGTCCTGACGGTAGGGCTCGGGGGCCTCGCCATGGAACGCGTGGTCCGGCGGCGGGGCGCAGCCCGGATCGAGTCCGCCGCGGCCCGGGCTACTCTTCCACTGCGGCTGCTCGAGACGGCCGAAGCGCTGGCGGCACGCGGCGACCGCCAGCAGGCGGTATTCGTCGCCGTGGCGGCTGCCGACGCGGTGACGCTGGCCGGAGCGCCCGTGAAGCCACAGCTCGCCCATCTCCGCGAGCTCGGTCGGGTCGCCGCCACCTACCACGACGACCACGCCGCCGAGGAGGCCCTCCGACTCGCACACCAGCTCGTGGCCGAGGCCTACCCGGCACCGGACTGAGGGGCGGCTGCATGGCTGACGAGATCCCGGTAGTCCAATGCTGCCTTTGCACGTCAGGTTCGCGGAGCATGACGCGGCGACAGACAGCTCCCCGCTTGGTCGCCTCTGGTCCGCCCGACGCTGCGAAATACCGCGAAGGCATGCCTATCAGGCCCGCAACCGACAGAGCGCGACCAAGGAGAATCCGACTGGAAAGTTCGAGCTGTTTAGAGGGGTTTTCGCGTGTTGGTCTTGGCATCCCTCTTGTCGTGCTTGGCCTGGCGCTTCTCTTTCAAGCTTTTGGACGCGGCCTTCTTGCTGCTCTTTCCGCCCTTGTCCTTGTTCGCCACAGGCGCCTCCTCACGGACCGCCTGAAATGACGACCCGACCCATTGTGTCACATGGACACGACCTGAGCTGATAGATCACCTGCAACGAATCCAGCTCCGCAGGTTGTCGATCCGCACAAATCGCTCCTGACGGCGGAACGAGGGCCAACGTGATGAGAAGCATGAAGCCATCCGCATCAGAGTCCACTGATCACCCGGGCCCGGTTCCATCGCGACCT
>JAOTWC010000283.1 GCA_029863105.1 Gemmatimonadota bacterium
TGACGCGGCCGGGGCCGAGACCCGGGTCGCGATCGTCGAGGATGGGCGGCTCGTCGAAGTGATGCATGAGCGGGACGACGAGCAGCGGATGGTCGGCGACATTTACCTGGGCCGCGTCGAAGCAGTTTTGCCGGGTATCCAGGCCGCGTTCGTGGACCTGGGATCTGAAAAATCGGCCTTCCTGCACGCGTCGGACCTCCAGGAGGAGGACGACGAAGAGGATGCCGAGAACGGCGGCGGCAGCGGAAACCGCCGCAACCGGAAATACCCGCCGATTCAGGACCAACTTGCCCGAGGCCAGGACCTGCTCGTCCAGGTTACCAAGGAACCCATCGGTACGAAGGGCCCCCGTGTAACGAGTCAGATCTCCATGCCCGGTAGGTTCATCGTGTTCATTCCGGGAGGATCAAACGTCGGGGTCAGCAGGAAAATCGGCGATCGCGAAGAACGCATGCGTCTTCGGGCGCTGGCACGTGAAGCTCTCGGCAAGAAGAGCGGGGGGCTGATCGTCAGGACAGTCGGCGAGGAACTGACGAAGAAGGCGCTGCAAGACGAACTGTCCGGGCTCCGGAAGACGTGGGACAAGATCCAGCGACGGGCAAAAGGCACGAAGGCGCCAGCGGTCGTCCACCAGGAAGCCGAAATGACCTCGGGTCTGATTCGAGACCTGTTCAGCGGCACGGTAGACCTGCTGACCGTGAACTCGAAGGAACTGGCCCACCAGGCGAAGTCGTACCTGGGACGCGTCAGCCCCGAGCTGCTGGATCGCGTGACCGTTTTTGAAGAAGACCGGCCGATCTTCGAGGCGTTCGGTATCGAGGACGAACTCCAGGTGGCGTTCAGGCGGCGTGTCGAGCTCAAGTCGGGTGGCCACATCGTTATCGAACATACCGAGGCCCTGGTCGCCATCGACGTGAATACGGGCAGCTATACGGGGCGCAAGGATCCGTCGAAAACCATTCTTCGGACGAATTTGGAAGCGGCGGCCGAAATCGCCCGACAACTGCGACTGCGAGATATCGGCGGGATCATCGTCTGCGATTTCATCGACATGGATGACAAGCCGGATCGGGAGAGGGTCTTCCAGGAGATGCGCAGCCATGTCGGGCGCGATCGGGCGCGCACGAAGTTGTTCGGGATTTCGGAACTCGGCCTGCTCCAGATGAGTCGGCAGCGAGTAAGGCCGAGTCTCGTCCAGATGATGACGCGCTCGTGTGAGAGCTGTGACGGCACGGGCCGAGTCTTGAGTCCCGACACGGTCGTGCGACGGATCGAGAGATCCATCCTTCGGGCTCGATCGGAAGGGGAGAAGCGCGACATGACGATTCGGGTGCACCCGGATGTCGCGCTTCATCTGCTCGAGTCGGAGCCAACGTTTCTTGCGGATCTTGGACGCGCCGCCTCCCTGTCGCTCGACGTGCGGGACGACCCGATCATGGGCCGCGACGAGTACCGTCTGCTTGCGGCGCCGGCAGACACAGACGTTACGTCGAAGTACGCCGTGCACTGATTGACAGACCGAATTAGCCTGCTTATCCTATATGGCTACGAAAAAGTCGGAACGTTAACCTGAGATATACGCAGATGTACGCCATATTCGAAGCCAAAGGAAAGCAGTTCCGCGCCGCTCCGGATCAGAAGCTCCGGATTCCGAGCCTGGCTGCCGAGCCCGGTGAGCGGGTTACGTTCGATACGGTACTGCTTGCGCAGGCCGGCGAAGGACAGGCTGTGATGGTGGGTCAGCCGTCGCTTGACGGTGCCTCCGTTGCGGTGGAAGTGCTGCGGCACGGCAGGGGCGACAAGATCATCGTGTACAAGATGAAGCGGCGGAAGGGCTACCGGCGGAAGCAGGGGCACCGCCAGGGATTCACCGAGGTCCAGGTGGTCGACATCAAGCTCGGTGACGGAAGATCGAAGCCCAAGTCTTCGCCCAAGACCACGCCCAAGTCCAAGCCGAAGACAGAATCTGAGCCGAAGGCCAAGTCGAAGCCGGCGCCGAAGGCTGAGGCGACTGCTGCGGTTGTCATCGATGCGACACCGACCGCGATACGACTGGCCGAAGAATCCGGGATCGACCTGTCGACGATCAAGGGTACGGGCAAAGAGGGCCGGATTTTGAAGAGCGATGTGGCGGCGGCAATCAAGGCGCAGGAAGGAGCGTAGGGCATGGCGCATAAGAAGGGCGTAGGCTCCAGCCGCAACGGCCGTGACAGCAAACCGAAGTTTCTCGGTGTGAAGCGGTACGGGGGCGAGTTCGTCTCTGCCGGGAACATCATCGTCAGGCAGCGAGGTACCCGCATTCATCCGGGCCACAATGTCGGCCGGGGCCGTGACGATACGCTGTTTGCGCTGAGCGACGGGTATGTCACCTTCGCGGATCAGCGTGGGGGACGGAAGATCGTGAGCGTCCTCGACAGTTAGGTTTCGCGACCCACCCGACATGGCACACAGGCCCCGACCGGTTCGTCCGATCGGGGCCGTCGTTTGTCAGGTTCCGACGTGCATCACGATCCCTTGAATTCGGCCTGGCGCTTGGTGAGGAACGCGTCCACGCCTTCGTTCTTGTCGGCCGTCGAGAACAACAGCCCGAACCAGGCCCGCTCGAACTTCAACCCTTCGTCCATCGGCGCGCGACGGGCTGCCAGAATCGATTCCTTTGCCGCCTGGAGTGCGATTGGGGACCGCGCCGCGATCGTGCGGGCCATCTCGAGCGTGGCCTCGCGGAGGACCTCAGGTTCAAACACTTTCTCCACGAGGCCGATGGCCTCGGCTTCCGCCGCGGAGATCATCTCGCCTGTCATGATGAGGCGCATCGCGTGGCCCTCTCCGACGAGGCGCGGCAACCTCTGTGTACCGCCGCCCCCCGGAATGATCCCGAGGTTGATTTCCGGCTGTCCCAGCTTGGCGCGGGACGAGGCCACGCGAATGTCGCACGCCATCGAGAGTTCGCATCCACCACCGAGGCAGTAGCCGTTGATCATCGCGATG
>JAOTWC010000284.1 GCA_029863105.1 Gemmatimonadota bacterium
CGCGCTCAGGATTTCGGGAATCAGACTGTACACGGCCGCCGACCTCACCAGGTCCTCCACGGCCACCCATTCGCCCGTCGTGTGTGAAAGCTCTTCGATGCCGGGCGCGAAGCCCACCGACGGGATCCCATATCGGCCGGCCGTCGCCACACCGTTCGTCGAGAAGCCCCAGCGGGAGATGCGGGGCGATTCGCCGGTTACGTGCCGCACGGCGTCCGCCACGCAACTCACGAGCGGATGTTCCTCGTCCAGCACCCACGCCGGATAAAACTTGTCCTGGTGGGCGCGCTCACCGCGCCAGCTGAGCTCGTCGTATGCGAGCATCCTCAACTCGCAGTCGCCCATGCTCGGCAGGGCTGCGATCTGCGCCAGCGCTTCTTCGGGCGTCTCGCCTGCCGTGAGCCTTCGATCGACGTACAAGCGAGCGGCGGCCGGAACGGCATTCAACGAAGCCGAATCGCATTCGATGAACGAGGCGACGATCGTTCCCTTGCCCAGGAACTCGTCGGCCGGCAGTCGTTCGTTCAGCGATTCGATGTCCTGGAGGATCGGGGCCAGCTTGTAGAGCGCGTTCACGCCCTGGTCCGGATGGGCGGCGTGCGAGGACACGCCGCGCGCTGTGATCACCGCCTCCACGCGGCCCCGCTGGCCCCGGTACACACCCATGTCCGTGGGCTCGCCGATCACCACGACGTCCGGCCGGATTCCTTCGTTTTCGATCAGGTGGATGAGGCAGTAGCCGTCGCAGTCCTCCTCCATCACGCTGGCCGTGAGGTACAGCGTCACGTCTTCGGGCACGCCTCGCTCGATCAACATCTTCGCGCCGTACGCCGCGCATGCGACGACCGGCAGCTCGTCCACCGCACCGCGGCCCCACACTTTCCCGTCCTCCAGTTTGCCCTCGAACGGATCGTGCTCCCAGGCGTCCGGATCGCCGACTCCGACGCAGTCAATGTGGCCGTCGATCAGGATCTTCAGCGGGCCGCTTCCGATCCGGGCCACCACGTTGCCGAGCCGGTCGATGAACACGTCGTCGAACCCGAGCGACTCGAACTCGCGCCGGATTCTCTCGCAACGCTCACCCTCGTGCTTCGACTCGGATGGAATCGCGATCATGTCGCGCAGGAATCCGACGATCCGGCTCTCGTATCCTCTGGCGGCCTTGAGGACCGCCGCTCCATCTATCGTCACGCTGCTTCGTCCCCTGGTTGCGGTCAGCCGGCGTCCAGGACGCCGACATCTCGATTGAATTGCTCGATCGACGCGTCCCACGTCGACACCCGGTCCGCCCAGTCTTCCCAGTACGACGGTTCCCACTGGGCGTTGAGCTCCTCCGCCGTCTTACCCTGCTGTTCCACCCAGGTGAAGTACTTCAGGTTGTGCACGGCCTTGCGATCGACATGGCTGAGCTCGCGCAGGTGGTCCGTGGTCGCGCCGAGCAGGTAGCGCTCGTAGTCGACTTCCGCCCGGGTCTCGGTGTAACGGCCGTGGGCCGCCTCGAGTTCGTCGAGCCGGCTCCGGTACAGATCCACCGAATCGGTGAACGAAGTCATCAGCACGTCACCGGATCCGAACTCGTAGTAGCGAGCGGTCTTGATCGACGCCAGCAGATTGCAGATGGAAGAAATGCCGAGCAGCGGGAGCTTCTCGACACTCGCTTCCGGCACGCCGCGGCGGACGAGCGTCTCGTGTCCGGCTGGATCGTTGAACAGCCACATCAGGCGAAGCGTGGCTTCGTCGTCGATCGCGGTCACCACGTCGGTGTTGCGCACGTTGTGGATCCACGGGACGTGCTTGTCGCCGATGCCCTCGATGCGGTGGTACCCGAAACCGGCCATCAGCAGCGTGGGGCACTGCAGCGCTTCCGCGGCCGTGATTCGGCTCGCCGGAAACTGGTGCTTCAGGTAATCGCCGGCGGCCAGCGTGCCTGCCGATCCGGTGGCGCCCACCCAGGCCGCGAACCGGTCACCCGGTCGCCCGATGGAGGCGAACACCGACTCCGCCGCCGGCCCGGTCACCCAGTAATGCCATAGATAATTCCCGAATTCCTCGAACTGATTGAAGATCACGGCGTCGGGGTCCGAGCGACGCAATTCGTGGCAGGCGTCGAAGATCTCCTTCACGTTGCTCTCGCCGCCGGGCGTCCGGATGATCTCGGCCCCGATGCTTTCCAGCCATTCGAAGCGCTCGCGGCTCATCTCCTCGGGCAGGATCGCCACCGCCCGGCACCCGAGCAGGGCGCTGTCGAACGCGCCGCCGCGGCAGTAGTTGCCGGTCGACGGCCAGACGGCGCGGTGTCGTGTCGGATCGAATTCTCCGCCCACGAGGCGCGGCACGAGACAGCCGAAAGCCGCGCCGACTTTGTGTGCCCCGGTCGGAAAGTGCTCGCCGATCAGGCCGATGATCCGGGCAGGCACGCCCGTCAGCTCCGGAGGAAGTTCGACGAAGTTCACGTCGCCGTATCCTCCTGTGCCGGGATCGTTGTGCCAGGTGATCCGGAACAGGTTGAGCGGCTCGGGCGCCTGCATGTCCACCCCCGGAAGCGCTTCGACGATCGACGCGGGAATCGTGCTCGGATCGCGCAGCTGGGCGAACGTGGGTATGACGATGCCTCGTTCCCGACACCGTTCGATGGCGCGCTGCCGGTTCTGCTCAGCGGTGTCCGTCACGCCGTGCCTCCGAGGTAAGGGGTGCCCCAGTCGAGCGCGCGGAATCTCTCCCACAGGGCGGGCGCCGCATCGCGCGCCTCCGCCGCGACGTCGGCTGGATTCATCGTGGTATGCTCGAAGTCTCGCAGCACGATGCGACCTCGCGCAATCGTGTGCCGGACGGGAGATTCGCTGATTCCGTACACCAGGTGCGCGAAGGTGTTTTCCGCTGCCAGTTCCGTGGGCGGAGCCGAGTCCACCACCATGAGGTCCGCCGGGGCTTCCGGGGCGAGCCGGCCCAGCAGGGGCTCGTCCAGCCACGTCCGCGCCAGTGCG
>JAOTWC010000017.1 GCA_029863105.1 Gemmatimonadota bacterium
TTGCCGTTCTGCACCGTTCCTCCTGGAGGCGAAGACACCAGTTTGATGCCGCCGATCAGGGCGGTGGACAGACGGGACGGAGGGAATGTAGGGAGGTCGAGGCGGCGCGTACAGGGGTGTCCCGCGGGGCTAGAAGTACTCCTCGAGCGCTTCGATGACCTGCGCCTGCGCCTCGGCCAGCCGGGCATCCAGCACGGCACCCGCCGCCTTGACGTGGCCGCCACCACCCAGCGTCCGGGCTGCTGCCGCCACGTCAGTGTCGCCGGAAGTGCGCAGCGAAACTTTCGTCCGGCCGTCGGACAACTCGCGCAGCAGCACGGCGACCTCGATTCCTGCTAGACGTCGTGCGTATTCGATGATCCCTTCGACATCGTCCCGCGTAGCTCCCGTCTCGGTCATGTCCGCGGCGGAGAGGCTGATCCAGGCTACAGGCAACCGTTCGTGCGTACTGATACCGGCGAGCGCTCGCTGCAGGAGGGAGAGACGCGCACGGGTGTAGCCGCCGTAGAGCCGGTGGTACATGTCCTCGGGATCGACACCCAGGCTCACCAGGTGTGCCGCGATCAAGTGAACACGGCTTGTAGTGTTGCCGTATCGGAACGAGCCCGTGTCCGTGACGATCGCCGCGTACAGGGCGCGCGCCTCCGCAAGGGTGGGCATGTCACCCGCACCGAGAATCAGATCATAGATCAGCTCTCCCACGGCCGCCGCCGTCGCGTCGCGTACGGAGGGCTCCCCGAGAGACTGCGCCACCGGTGGATGATGGTCGATTGTCAGCACGCGGTGGGACTCGATGAGTGGCATGATCTGGCCGAGACGGGACGGTTCGGCCGTGTCGAGCACCAGGACCAGGTCCGCCTCCCGGATCGCCTCCTTGCCCTGCTCGTCGGCGTGCGTCCATGCGGGTATCCCGTCGAGCAGGAATCGATACCCCGTCGGCAGCGGTGTCGGATTGACTACGGTCACCTCCCGGCCCGATCGGCGTAACCATCCACCCATCGCACCCTCGCTGCCGGCTCCATCTCCGTCGGCGTGGACGTGCGTCGTCATCACGACGTTCTGCGCGGAGGCCAGCTCGGCCCGAATGCGTTTCAGGCCTGCGGCGCGCTCAGCCGGCGGCGGAGTCACAGGATGATCAGGAGCGTTCATTTTCGTAGCTTTGCCCAGGTCGATGCCAGGTGCACCAGGGGGCTGGAGGCCCGTCCCTGGATTCGGCCGCCGCGGAGCGAGGCGAGGAAGGAAGGCGGATCCGTGAACGGCGGCATCACGACCCTCGAACGCCCGATTTCGCGCAGTGTATGTGCATCGCTTCCGGCACCGATCGGAAGACCATGCCGCCGGGCCCACGTTGCCGCCCGGGCATTCCGATCGCCATCGTGAATACGCGCGTTGAAAGCCTCCACGACATCCACGCAATCTACCAGACCGTCGAGAAACGGCTCGTCAGTTCCCCGGCGACCATCGAACGGATGCGGGACATAGACGAGACCCTGCTGATCGTGTATGGCCTCTGCCACTTCTCGAAAAGTGCCGCCCGGCGGAATCCGGCGCTCGAGCCACAAGCCGATCAAGTCCAGGCCCTCAGACGTCCGAACCTCCTCACCCACGATCACCAACTCCGGGTCCAGTTCCTTCGCCTCCAGGGCTCCGTCGATTTCGTCGTGGTCGGTCACGGCAATCCGATCCAGACCGCACTCCCGAGCCTGTCGGACTACGTCTGCCGGAGAGCTGAGACAGTCGTGTGAGGCCGACGTATGCGTGTGCAGATCGACAGACCAGAAACTGGTGAGGGGGGGCGCGGCCGAGAGTTCCTCCCAGATGGCGCGCGCCTTGGCGTGAAGGTCCGCGAGGTCGCCGTCGTTCCACAACACGCAGGTGGCCCCGCGCCGCTTTCGTTCGCCCGACCATTGCGCGGCGTTGATCGCGTCGAACATCTCGCCCGATAACCCGCGTTCCGCGGTCACCCGGCGGCGGCGCAGATCGAGAGGCGCATCGACGACGATCAGGACGTCGAAATCGGACTCGACGGCTTTCTCGAACAGAAGCGGGACTTCCACCACGACCACATCGGCGCCCTGCCGTTCAGCGTCGGCAAGCCGCGCCGCACGCAACCGATCCACCTCGGGATGGACGATGCTCTCCAGAGCCTCGCGGGCCTCGGGGTCCGTGAACACGATCGTCCGCAGGGCCGCGCGGTCAATTCGGCCGTCCGGCGCAACAACCGTGCTGCCGAACAAGCGGATCACGGCAGCTTCACCGGCGGTCCCCGCATCGATCGCCTCGCGCGCCAGAGCATCTGCATCGATCCGATGGGCGCCCCAACCTTCGAACAGCCGCGCCACGGAGGTCTTTCCCGCTCCGATCGTCCCGGTGAGGCCGAGGCGTATCACGCGACGTCCCCCGGTTCTGCGGTGGACGTCTCGAGCAAAGCGCGCCGCGGCTCGTCGGCAACTCCGGCCAGAACGCAGAATCGCTCGAACAACTGATCAATCATGTCGTCGACCATGTCGTTCGACAGCCCGGTGACGGGGATCCTGCCGCCCGCCATCTGACCATGCCCGCCGGCCGTGCCGCGCGCACCCACCACGGCTCTGACCCGCTCGCCGGCGTTGGCTTCCGGATGATCCGCTCGCACCGAGATCAGCACGTCATCGAGATGTCGACCCATGGCGACGACCCACTCCACACCCTGGACGCGAAGAATGAAATCGGCCAGCTGGGCGACCAGGTCCGGATAGGCCAGGCCGCCGATCGGAACGCATACGATGCCCGCGCGCTGCCAGGCGCGTTCCAGGCCATCATGCAGTGCTTGAAACAATCCACGCGGCACGCGCGCGTGCCGAATGAGTGACAGGGCGGCCGGATCCGTCCGCGGATACAAGTAGACGCTGGCGGAAATGTCGGCCTCCGAGGTTTTCCGGCCCAGATCCTGGGTCTCCGACTGGATGGCGTAGAACAAGCCGGTAGCCAGCCGCTGATCAGGTTCGACACCCCCGGCGTGGAGCAACTCCACGATCATCGTCGAGCATGCCCCGTATTCTTCACGGACGTCGTGGTAGCCTGCGCGGACCCGAACCTCCCGGTGCGGATGGTGATCGATCACCACGGCCATGGGCGCTCCCTCGGGGACGGCACTGTTGCCTGCTCCCGGTTGTGCATCCACCAGGGCCAACGCATCGCCCGGAAGAAACTCGAATCCCTCGATTCGTTCGAAATCGACGCCCATCGCATCCATCAGCGAGCGGTTTTCCGCCCGTCCGATGATCCCGCCGAACGTCGCAATGACAGGGATTCCCAGGTGTGCGACGATGAGAGCGCGCAGCCCGGCCGCCGACGCCACCGCATCCGGGTCCGGGTTGTCGTGCGTCAGGATTACGACCCGACGGGCGCCCGACAACGCCTCGACGAGGGAGGCCAATCGAACGGCATCGTCGTCATCCCGGCCGTTCGCACGTGTTTGAAGCTCGGTCATCAGTCTGAGCAGTCGCCATGCGGGTAAGGGTGGCGGCAATTCGGACAGTGTCCGCCCTTGCATCCCAGCTTCCGCCGCGGCACGGAGACTCCGCAATGCAGGCAGGCCTCGGTCGGCCCGTACGGAGGGGACGGGAAGGTGGCCGGCTCTCCCGCGAGTCTACCGGGCGAAGGACTGACGCTCACGCGTAACCACCGGACACAAGGAAGGGGTTGGACTCGGCCTCTCGCGCGACCGTCGTGACAGGCCCGTGACCCGGGTACAGAACAGTAGCACCCGCCAGGGTCAGGATCTGTTGTCGGATGGATGCCAGAAGGGTGCGCATGTCACCGCCGGCGAGGTCGGTACGTCCAATAGACCCTGCGAACACACAGTCGCCGACGAATGCGACGCCGGGTCCCACGAGTACGACGCCGCCGGGGGAGTGTCCGGGCGCGTGCCGAACCGACAACTCGATTCCTTCAAACTCCAGCACCTGACCGTCAGATAGCTCCTTGTCGGGCGGGGGCGGCTGCTCCACATGCATGCCGAACATCCGCCCCTGGTTGGCGGCCGCGTCGTAGAGGAATCGGTCGGCGGGATGCAGATAGACCGGGGCGCCGGTGACACGGCCGACGGCAGCTACAGCGCCGATGTGATCCAGGTGGGCATGGGTCAGGAGGATTGCTGAGACACGGCCCGGCCAATCCGCCAGCCTGGCGAGGATCCGCTCGGGATCTGCGCCCGGATCGACGATTACACCGCTCGATGCTTCGTCGGCACGGACGAGATAGCAGTTCGACTCGAACGGGCCCAGGGCGAGGGTTTCCACGCGCAGGGACGGCACGGCGTTGCCGGGCGATTCGATCGGCACAGGCCGGATCAGACTGAGAACGAGGTGCCGCAGCCGCAGGAACCCGTGGCATTCGGGTTCTCGAACGTGAACCCCGACCCCTTGAAGCTGCTGTGGTAACCGATGTGAACGCCGGCCAGGTACTGGGCGCTGAACGCGTCGATCAGCAGACGGATTCCCTGCGTTTCGACTACGAAGTCATCGGCTTCGGCAGCGTCTTCCTCGACTTCGAGTCCGTACTCGAAACCGGAGCATCCTCCTGGAAGGACGCTCACGCGAAGCGCAGCGGACGTCGCGTCGAGCCCCTCCGTCTCAAAGAACTTGCGGACCTCGACGGCCGCTTCGGCCGTCATTTCGATCCCGACACTCGGCGCGTCGGCGACTTCCTGATTCGTGCTCATCCGAAGAATCTACTCCTCTCCACCGTGGGCCAGCCAGCGCTCGGCCTCGAGCGCAGCCATGCAACCGGTGCCCGCGGCCGTTACCGCCTGCCGGTAGAAATCATCCATGACGTCGCCGGCGGCGAACACCCCTGGCACCGATGTCACGGTTCGCCACGGAACCGGTGTAGCTATGTACCCGTTCGGCTTCAACTCGATCGCATTGCCGAGGAAGCCCGTGTTTGGCACGTGTCCGATCGCAACGAACATGCCGTCGACGGCAATTTCCCGCTGTTCACCCGTATTCACGTCTTCGACACGGATGCGCTCGATCACATCGTCGCCGATGACCTCCCGAACCACCGTGTTCCAGACCAATTTGACTTTCGGATTCGCTAACAGGCGCTCCTGCATGATCTTGGAGGCACGGAGTTCGTCTCGCCGGTGGATCACGAGAACCTCAGAGGCGAACTTCGTCATGTACAGGGCATCTTCCATCGCGCTGTCTCCCCCCCCGACTACCGCGATCACCTTGCCCCTGAAATGGGGAAGAGCCCCGTCGCACACCGCGCAGGCGGAGACTCCACCGCCCGACTGTGCGAGCCGCTCCTCACCCGGAACTCCCAACCACCGGGCGTTGGCTCCCGTGGCGATGATGACTGTGTCGGCGGTCAGTTCGGTGCCGTCACCAGCCGTCAGTCGCAGCGGACGTCCTGAGAAATCGACGCTGTCGACATTATCGGTGACGACGCGCGTATCGAACCGCAACGCCTGGTCGCGAAAGTCGGCCATCATCGCGGGCCCCGAGACGCCGGCCGGGAATCCCGGGTAGTTCTCGACCTCGGTTGTAAACATCAGCTGCCCACCCGGTACCATCGTCGCGCTGAACGAGCCCTCGTAAACGAGCGGCTCGAGTTGCGCCCGGGCCGCGTAAATGGCGGCTGTCCAAGCCGCAGGACCGGATCCGATGATGACCAGTCTTTCATGTCGTGCTTCGTCCATATTCCCTTCGTCCGCTCGTGTCATGTCCGGTCGCCGCGCCCGCAGCGCTCCGCCGTTGCTTCCATCCACTCCATCGGTACGCGCTCGGTCCCGGGCTCCATCCCGCCGGCTCCAGGTCCGTGCCAATCCGAGCCCCCCGTCATGAGAAGGTCAAGGCGATACGCAATCGCCCGGAGTTCATCGCGACGCGACCCGTGGTTCTTCGGGTGCATGACCTCGATTCCGTCCAGTCCGTTCGCCGCCCAGGCAACGATCTGCTCGTCTGTGTACGAACGCCCCGGATGCGCCAGGACCACAACACCTCCTGCCTCGTGCACGCAGTCGAATACGGTTGAAGGCGCAACCTCACGCTTCTCCACGTATGCTGGCCCGCCATCGGCCAGGTACTGCTGAAACACGGAATTCACTGTGGGCATCAGGCCGGTCGCCACGATCGCACGCGCGACATGTGCACGGGTCGGCACCCCGCCCGCCGCTTCCTTCTCGACTGCCTCGAGAGCCAGCGGAACACCGAGGGCGTTGAAGCGCCGCACGATCGCGCGTGCGCGGTCCTGACGATCTTCACAGATCTCGCTGAGCAGCCTATCCAGCTTCGGGCTGCCCTCCGTAACGCCGTACGCCAGCAGGTGCACGGACTGGACATCTTCCGTGGCTGAAATCTCGACGCCCGGAAGCCAAGCAAGACCCAGCATTCGCGCCTCTGCCTCCGCCGCGGCAACACCGGCCAGCGTGTCGTGGTCGGTAAGCGAAACGCCCGCGGCTCCCCGTTGTGCCACTTCCCTAACGATCCGCGCAGGGTCTAAAGTTCCGTCCGACGCGTTGGAATGGAGATGGAGGTCGACGAAACTCAAGGTGAGGACGTGTTCATCGAACCGGATCGATCGAACAGCGATCGCAGCGTCTCCTCGGATAGCGCGGCGACATCGGCGTCGGTCTTCAGGTCGTCGCCGGCTTCGACGACCCGGTACGGGCGCTGGCCGTTGGTCGCGCAGAAGAACACCAGGCAGCGACGACCGGCCGTGTCGTCCAGCACGGGCCGCCAGACGTCGCCGTCAGCCTTGATTCCGTTTGGCATGTCTATGATCTCTCCAGGGGGATCGGCTCGACGTAAATGTCGGCCGCGAGGTCGGATTCGAGGTCGTGTTCCACTCCATCAATGCGTATGCGACAATCGCCCGCCTCGTCGACCGTCAGCAGTTCC
This sequence comes from Gemmatimonadota bacterium, assembly GCA_029863105.1. Lineage (GTDB taxonomy): Bacteria > Gemmatimonadota > Gemmatimonadetes > Palauibacterales > Palauibacteraceae > JARFPW01. The sequence continues at coordinate 6,888 of JAOTWC010000017.1, forward strand.
ATACTCGTGTCGAGCGACAGCCCCATCGCGCTGAGCCGCCGCAATCGATCACCGTCGTGATCAGCGACCTGCCGGACGATGACCGTGGTACCAGGGGCGACCTGTGTCAGCGGTTCGAAGTCAAACCGCACGATCGACCCGTCGCGTGCCGGAATCGGAGAGCCGTGAGGGTCGGTTTCCGGATCACCCATGGCGTGGGCCATGCGGTCAACGAGGTCGTCCGACGCGGCGTGTTCGAGACGCTCGGCTTCCGGATGCACACCGTCCCACGAGTAGCCGAGGCGTTCGATCAGGTACGTCTCGATGATCCTGTGCCGCCGGATGATCCTCAGGGCCGCTTTCCGACCCGCCGCTGACAGTCGGACCCCGTGGTAGGGCACGTGACGCACGAGATCCTGCTCCGCCAGACTCTTGACCATGTTCGTGACGGAGGCAGCCGATCGGCCGAGGCGATCGGCCAGATCACTCGTGGCAGCCGGCGCAGACACGTCTTCCAGCTTGTAGATGGCCTTCAGATAGTCTTCGACGGCCCTGCTGTGCGTCTCCGGAGCGGTCATCGCTACCCGGTGAATTCCATGGACTCTGTGAGCCCCGCGAGATACGCGGCGATAAGATCCGCCGACTGGTCAACGTCGCTGACGCTGACGAGCTGATTCGGGCTGTGCATATAGCGGTTAGCGACACTGACCAGTCCGACCGCGACGCCGTCACGCGACATTCGAACCGCATCGGCGTCAGTACCGGTCAGCGCAGGCACCGCCTGGATTTGTATGTCGATTCCCTCCGCCCGAGCCGCCTCAACCAAACCCGCATGAACGGTCCTGTTGATTGCTGCCCCGCGGGCCAGAACCGGACCTTTCCCCACTCGAACATCTCCATGCTCTTTCTTGTCTATGGTCGGGTGATCCGTCGCATGGGTGACGTCGACCACGATTCCGGCGCGGGGTTCCAGGCCGAATGCCCCGGTCCGTGCGCCGCCGCCTGCCACATAGCCGATTTCCTCCTGAACTGTCGCCACCGCGACCACGTGCACCGAGCAGCCTCGCGCGGCGGCCCGCCGCAGCGCCTCGAGAACGACGACCGCACCGACGCGGTTGTCGATTGAGCGCGCGGCAACAAAATCATCGCCGAGTTCGAGCGTATCAGAGCGGATCACGGCCACGTCTCCGATGTCGACCCGCGCAGACGCCTCGTCGGCAGACCCAGCGCCAATATCGACCCACAGATCCTTCAACTGCACCGCCTTTTCCTTGTCGTCGCCCTTGATCATGTGCACGGCCCGGCGACCCACCACTCCCGATACGAGACCGCCGGAGGCAAGTATATTCACCCGCTGGCCCACGAGTACCTGGGGGTCCCACCCCCCGACTCCGACGACCCACAGGAATCCATCATCGTCGATGTGGTTGACCATCAGGCCGATCTCGTCCGCATGGCCGGCCAGCATGACCGTGAACGAGGCTGCCGGGTTGATTTCGGCGAAACTGTTCCCGTGCACGTCAGCCCAGGTGCGCGCGGCGAAATCATCCGCCGCGGCACGCCAGACGGCCGTGGCCTCCGCTTCGTAGCCAGATGGGCCCGGCGCATCGAGCATGCGTACTAGAAGTTCGCGCGTATCGCTATCCATCCTGACTCCAATTGTAGGCCCTCAAGCTGTCAACATTGTCGTACAACAGGAACGTAGGGAAACAAAGCCTAGCATACGCCGAAAGGCGTGGCAACGCGTTATTCCAGGGTCTCCCGATCCAGCAATTCCCTGATCTGTCGGGTGAGCTTCGAAGGGGCCTCGCGCGGTTCGTGAGACGCGGCCAGCCGATCGAGAAACAGGCGCTGGAAGTTGAAGTACGGGTAGCATTCACGGCATACGGCCAGGTGCCTCGCGACTTCTTCGTGTGTCGCGTTTTCCAGCTCTCCATCCAGGAAGTCGAACAGCAGCTCAAGGGCCCTTTCGCAGTTCATCGAAGGAACCCCATTTCCACGGCATACTCGTACAGGCGCCCCTGGAGCCGCTTCCGTGCTCGGAACAGCCGTGATTTCACTGTGCCCACGGGAATATCGAGAAGGTCGGCTATCTCCTGATAGGCCAGGCCCTCCAGGTCTGACAGGACGATCGGGATGCGGAAGTCGTCAGGCAACTCTTCGATGGCCGCGATCACCTCGGTGTCGATGATCCGCTCGAATATGCGGCCTTCCGGATCCGCCTCGTACATCGCATCCGACGGCGGCCGTTCGGCGATTTCTTCGAACTCCACCGCCGCGGGCCGGCTCTTCAAGCGGCGGAATTCGTTGATGAACGTGTTCCGGAGAATCGTCATCAGCCACGCCCGACAGTTGGTGCCGGTCTCGAATCGGTCCCAACTCCTATATGCCTTGAGAATCGTATCTTGCACGAGGTCCTCAGCCCGAGGTTCGTCGCCGCCGGTGAGACGGAGGGCAAGGCCGAACAACGCGTCGAGATGCGGTAGCGCCTCGCTCTCGAACTCTGTTCGTATCGACTCTCGGTGGGTCATGCGTGCAAGTATGCCGGTCGTCTGGCGGTCAGACAATCACGTTCGGGCAGAACCCCGAACATCTGAGCGGCCGACTGAGTGAACACACTCGCCCGGCTGCGCGTCCACCCAACCGCCGCGCAGTGCCGGTCAGAAGTTCAGGATCCGGTCGGGAAACGCCACGCGAGGTCCACCCGGCGCGGGGCAATGTCCACCGCCGACGGATACGCCGCCACCGCCGCTGCCCGCGCGGCTGAGCGCAGCCAGGACGGAGATGGGACGATCGTCCATCGGCCTCAGCGGCCGCGGGTTCGCGGACGAATCCGCCATGAAGTCGGTGATGTTGGCATAGGACGCCACCGGATTCTCCGGCTTAGCCGCTTGCTCGATCTTCTGCAGCGCCGCGAGCGGATTCGGGATGGCGGCACTGATCGCGGCGCGGACCGAAGCAAAGGCTGGTGCGGGAATCTTCGCCGGTGCCGCTTCCGAACTCCCGCTCAGACCCGTCGTCGCTTCGGGCTCACGAAGCTTCACCACTTCCACCGGGGCGTCCCGTACGATTGGATCCATCAATGCGACCAGCCTCACGCCGCGGTCCGCTTCCGAGCGGCCCTCGATAGCTAGACGGCCGAAAGCGAGCACGGCAACGTGCACTGCGACGGACACTACGATCCCGCTCGCTACGGCAAGTCGGTAGGTACGGTCACGATGTGTTCTCGCGAGCATCTGCTCTCTCTGTCTCTCGGATCGGTGCAAACCGGCCGCGCGGCCTATCCTGACAACCCGCCCGGGCGGAGGGAGTTCCCGGAGCTTCCATGCGTCAGGGACCGTGCGTAACTTCCAGTATGTGCGGAAGATTCACGCTCGTGACGCCGGCCTCCGAGTGGGCTGCGCTGTTTCATGTCGAACCGCTCGACGTCGACCCGCGATACAACATCGCGCCGACCACGGACATCGTTGCGGTGCGGCACACTACGCAGCGGGGGGCGCGAGAATCGGCGCTCCTGCGCTGGGGCCTCATCCCGGCATGGACGGACACGCCGGACTCTTTTCCGCTGCTGATCAACGCTCGGTCGGAGACGATCGCCTCCAAGCCTTCCTTCGGGGATGCCTTCCGGCAGCGACGCTGCGTCGCCGTCGCAGACGGATTCTACGAGTGGCAGGCCGATGGAGGCCGGAAACGACCCTTCTGGATTCACCTGCCCGATGGCAGCCCTTTCGGGATTGCGGCCGTCTGGGACCGCTGGAGCGGAGGTGGGTCCGGGCCTGTGCTCGAAAGTTGCGCCCTCGTGACCACGCGTGCGAGCGAGGATCTCGAAGACGTTCACGATCGGATGCCGGTTATCCTGGACCCTGGCCAGGTCGATAAGTGGCTGGATTCAGCGACCGGTCTGGACGAACTCGAAGCTCTGATGCTCCCGGGCCGGGCGGGTCGCCTCACGCGGCGGGAGGTTTCGTCCCGGGTCAACAGCGTTCGGTACGACGACGAGGACTGCCTGGCACCCGTATCCGTTCAGTCCGACTTGTTCGGCTGAGTTCGGACCGCCGACGCCGCTCTCCCGCCCCCGCGGAATCCCCGTTTGGATTGATCGTTCTACTCGCTTTCCCTGCTTTGCCCCGGATACTCCCTTGGCCGCCCCCGGGGGGTTGACAGATGGCCCGCGGTTTGATTGATTGGTTTATCAAACCATGGCCACCGATACGAAAGACCGGATACTGGAGGCCGCCGCCCGGCTGTTCGCCGAGCATGGCTACCACGCCACGGGGGTAGCGGGCATTCTCCGCGCCGCCGGGGTGAAGAGCGGAAGCCTGTATCACTTCTTCTCGAGCAAGGAAGACCTGTTGGTCGCTGTGATGCAGCGTCATCTCGATCTGCTGCGCCCCCAGATACTCGACCGGGCCGAGGCGGAGAGCGTAACGGAAGATCCCCTCGAACACGTGTTCTCGCTGCTCGGCATATACCGGCGGAGTCTGCTCGTCTCAGGATGCAGGCTCGGCTGTCCCGTCGGCAGCCTCGCCCTCGAGGTCGGGAACAATACGCCGAGGGCCCGCGCGCTGATCGAACGCTATTTTTCGGTGTGGGTCGCTCAGGTTCGAGACTGGTTGAATGCCGCGGGCCCGAGGCTTCCGGAGGGGCTCGATCGCGGCGCGGTGGCCCGGCAGATCCTCGCCGTCGTGGAAGGGGGGATCATCCAGGCACGCGCAGCCGAATCGCTCGAACCATACGACGCGTGCGTGGCGCAACTCAGATCCTCCTTCGAGCTCCTCCTCGCCAGGCGGCGATACGAGCAGGAGGAACCGCGCGATACGCTGATGGGAGAACCGAGTCCCACGAAACGGACAGGCCGTGAGGTCGGAGGCCAATTCGAGTGGCGGGCCTGGTGATGAACGGGTCCCGGACCGTGTCAGCCGACGATGAGGAGAGGATCCGCGACATGGTTCGCCGCGTGGTTCTGCGCACGGCCGGCATGATCGAACCCGCCACGCCTGCATCCCGGCGGCGCCTCGTCACGGAAGACGATCTGGTGGGTCTTACGGCCGGGGAGACGTTCACCGTTCCCGAAGGCGCCCTCGTATCACCGCTGGCCCAGCAGACGGCAAGCGAGCGAAGCATCCGTCTTGTGAAGACCTCGGATCCGGATCCTCCAGGCTCTCGGCATCCGACGTCCCCTGCCGGCCGTACGGCTTCTTCAGCGCAGTCCGGCGCAAAGATCGTGGCCCTGGGAGCCGATCACGGCGGTTACGAGCTGAAGGAAATGTTGAAGGCGTATGTGGCGAACCTCGGCTACGCCGTTGCCGACTGCGGCACCGATAGCGGTGAATCCGTCGACTATCCCGACTACGCGTTCGCCGCCGCTCGCCTCGTTGCGCAGGGAGAGGCATGGCGAGCCATCCTGGTGGACGGGGCGGGCATCGGTTCGTGCATGGCCGCCAACAAGATCCCTGGCATCCGCGCAGCCATGTGTTATGACGAGGCGACGGCGGTGAACAGCAGGGAACACAATCACGCCAACGTGTTGACGCTTGGTGCGGGCCTGATTGGAGCGCAGCTGGCGCGGCAGATCGTGAAGACGTGGCTCGCGACTTCTTCCGGGAGCGGCCGCCATGAGCGGCGGGTGAAGAAGATCATGGACATCGAGCAGAGGTATCTCCGCACATGAGGTATGACGAGGCGGCACTCGAGCGCATTATCGAGCAGATCACGCACGAGGTGCTTGTCATGGTCGGCGAAGGAGAGATCCCAGGACCCGGACCTGCGGCGGCGGAGACGGGAAACATGCTGTCGGCACAGAATTATGTCGATCGCGTGCAGCCGGTGGTCCGGGCGGGTGCGGACCGAATCGCCAGCACGCTCGGCGTTGCCCCCACGGACGGCAGCCTCAGCCATATGATAGACCACACGCTTCTCAAACCCGACGCCACGCAGGCGCAGGTAGCTCAGTTGTGCTACGAGGCCAAGAAGTGCGACTTCGCCTCGGTGTGCGTGAACCCGTCGCATGTGAAGCTGTGCGCCGACCTGCTCAAGGAGTCGGAGGTGCGCGTATGCACCGTAGTGGGCTTTCCGCTCGGTGCCACCTCGACGGAAACCAAAGCCTTCGAGGCGCAGAAGGCGATTCGCGACGGGGCCTCTGAGGTCGACATGGTAATCAACGTCGGCGCGCTCAAGTCGCGGGACTACGAACTCGTGCAGCGTGACATCGCATCGGTTGCGCGAGTCTGCCACGCCGGGGGCGCCATCCTCAAGGTCATCATTGAGGCCGTCCTGCTCAGCGACGAGGAGAAGGTCGCGGCCTGCCTGATCGT
>JAOTWC010000285.1 GCA_029863105.1 Gemmatimonadota bacterium
TTACCTCAAGGGAATCCGACGTGTGGCGATCCAGATGATGGCCGTGGACGGCAGCATCGACGACGACGAAGTCTCCGCCATCCAGGAAATGTACCAGCAGGTCACGGGGCACGACCTCGACGATGCATCGATCCGGCGCGAAGCCGAGCGGGTCTCGGAGCGCAGCGATGACGACCTTACCGAGTTCCTGCAGTCGATCGCGCTCAACATGAACGACAGTGGCAAGGAACTGATCCTCAAGACCGCGTTCTGGGTCGTGGGCGCCGATAAGGTGTTCGAGGAGGAAGAGGCCGCGTTCATCTATCGGGTCGGTGGGGCGCTCGGCGTGTCAGCGGCGGATGTCCGTGTTCTGATGGATCGGATGGGGTAGCCCGGGCAGAATCCCGCGGGAAGGCGCATACGTCTGCGTTACAACCTCTAACTGTACACCTGTACAGTTAGAGGTTTGCTGCATGCGGCCACAGCTTCCGCTGATCGCCGGGACCACCGACGCCGGTCGCGGCCCACATTGCCCCCGGCCCCCTCCGAACCGATCTTCTGCGGGATGAGCAACAACCCCAACTCCCTGCAGGCGTTTTTCGCGGAGATGATGCGCCGGCGCGTATTCCGCGTCATGGCCGTTTATGGAGCCGTCGCGTTCGTCGTACTCCAGGTGGCCGACATCATGTTCCCGGCCCTGGGCCTGCCGGAATGGGCGATGACCATGGTGCTGGCGATCACCATGCTCGGGTTTCCGATCGCGATTGTCCTGGCCTGGGCGTTCGAGTCCACGCCGGACGGGATGAGGCGTACGGCTCCTGCGGCGCCCGAGGAAATCAGGCAGATCGTCGACTCTCCCGTGAAGCATCGCTGGCCGGCCGGCCTGTTAGCCCTGGCGGGCATGGCCCTGCTGTTCTGGGGTGGCTGGTGGATGGGCAACCGCGGGGCGGAGAATCCGGCCAACATCATCGTCTCCGAGGCCCGGGCGGCTGAATTCAAGTCCCTGGCCGTCCTTCCGTTCGAGAACGTGAACGGCGACGAGGCAAACCGTCTCATCTCGATGGGCGTCCACGAGGACCTCCTGTCCCAGCTGTCCCGGATCGCGGCTCTGCGCGTCACGTCCCGCACGTCGGTGCGGGAGTACGAGACCACGGAGAAGGGCCTGAAGGAGATCGCCGACGAGCTCGGGGTCGAGTTCATCATGGAAGGATCCGTTCGCAGCTCCGGCAACCAGGTGCGGGTCACGGTCACGCTGATCGATGCCGAGACGGACGAGCTGATCTGGAATCACCAGTACGACAAGGAAGTGACGCCCGACAACCTGTTCCAGATTCAGTCTGAGGTGGCCCGGAGCGTCGTATCGGAACTCGAAGCCCAACTCACGCCGCAGGATGTGGAGACGCTCGATGCCATGGCGCCCGCATCGAGTCTCGCTGCCCAATCGTGGTATTACCGCGCCCTGGACGCCTATGCGGGTGGATTGGCCAACATCGAGGTTGCACGCAATCACGTGAATCGTGCACTCGAACTCGATTCGGGTTATGTGGCTGCCTGGTCGTTTCTTGCCCAGGTGGAAAGTCGCCTTGCGTTCGTCGGACAGGACGATGCCGAAGGCGCGCGGGTCGCGGTGGAGCGGACCCGGGAACTCGCGCCCGGTAGCGTCGAAGCGCACCTGGCGACGGGTTTCTACGAGTACTACGGACGGCGGGACTTCGATGCGGCGCTGTCCGCGTTCCGGGAAGCAGAGCGGCTGGCGCCTTCGGATGCGGAAGTGGCGTGGGCTGTCGCCCTCATCCTCCGGCGTCAGGGGAACTGGGACGCGTCCACGGAGATGATGAAGCGGGCCGTCCAGCTCGATCCACGCAACGTGCTTCGTCTGGAGACTTTGGCCGAGAACCTCATGCAGACCGGTGCCCCTCGCGATGCCGACGTGATCGTGGAGCGGGCGCTGGTCCTCGATCCCGCGAATCATCGCGCGCGTGGGCAAAAGATCAAGCTGGTGGTTGAATTGGACGGCAACACCGTCCGCGCCAGCCGGCTGGCGCGCGAGCTCGGCGTCGATCCCACCGAAAGCGAGGAAGCCTCGGCGTTGATCCGCCTTGCCCGGGCGGATCGCGATTATGCACGCGTAGTTGAAATTGCCGGGCAGCTTGATGCGCGCGGTGTCGTCTTCGTCGAGCGCGCAATGCTGGCCACGAGGGCTGACGCCCTGTATCGGCTGGGCGATCCGTCGGCGGCTCTTGTCGCCGATTCGTTGCTGGCCAGCATCGATCCGGAGTCGATGCGCGAGGCGGAGGTTCCACAGAATCGGGCACTGGCCCACACGGTTGCGGGTCGGCCGGACGATGCCTTGCGAGAGGCCCGGGCCGCAGAGCGGGTGCTCCGGCGCTGGAATGACCATGTAATCAACTCGGTGATCGCCTTCTCGGTCGTGGAGACGTACGGCTTACTCGGTGAGCTGGATGCGGGCCTCGGATTCCTCGATGATCTCGTGGGGCGAGCGTCGGAAGAGTTTTCCGTGGCTAGTCTCCGCCTCGATCCCGCCTTCGACCCCTACCGCGGCGACCCGCGGTTCGAGGATCTGATTCGCCGCCGCGAGGCGTTCGAGGCCGAGGGCCGGCGGAAGGCGGAGGCCGGGCGGCCCTGGCTGCCGTAACCGCATGAGCCAGAGCCCCTCGCAGCTCCAGGCCTTTTTCGCCGAACTCAAGCGCCGGCGCGTGTTCCGCGTCATGGCCCTGTACGGCGTCGTGGCGTTCGTCGTGCTGCAGGTGGCCGATCTGGTATTCCCGATTCTGGAGTTGCCCGACTGGACACTCCAATTCGTCCTGATGCTCACCCTGCTCGGCTTCCCGATCGCGATCGTCATCGCTTGGGCGTTCGAGTCAACGGCTGAGGGGATCAAGCGTACGGAGCCAGCGGCACCGGAGGAGATCCAGGAAATCGTCGCGCAGCCGGCGTCCAAGAGATGGCCTGCCGGACTCCTGGCTCTCGCAG
>JAOTWC010000286.1 GCA_029863105.1 Gemmatimonadota bacterium
GCTCCCGGCATCCGCCCGTTCGGCGACGCGCTGGGGGGTGGCCTCGGGCTGCTGTTTCTGAAGTACGGCCGGGACGACGAGAGCCAGTCGGATCTGCTGGGCCACCGCTACATGACGCGCCTCGGGTACGACCCGGACGCCGCAACCGACATGTTCCGGATCCTCGAACGACAGCGCGAGGCGTCCGGCAGGTCGATTCCGGAGTGGCAGTCCTCGCATCCCGATCCGGGCAACCGCGTGGCGAAGGCGGAGGAACGCGCAGCCGCTGACGGGCATCCCGGTGGCATCGTACGCCGCAACGAGTACCTGCGCCGGATCGATGGGCTCGTATACGGAGAGGACCCGATGCAGGGGTACTTCCAGGAGGATCGGTTCCTGCACCCCGATCTGCGTTTCCGGCTCGATTTTCCGGCGGAGTGGCCGCGTCAGAACTCCGTGTCGGCCGTCACCGCCGTGAGCCCGGCGGAGGATGCCGTTCTCCAGCTGACGGCGGAAGCCGACAAGACGCCGGCGCAGGCCGCCGAGCAGTTCTTCGCGATCGAGAGTGTGCGCCGGACGGGCTCGGCGAACCGCACGATCAATGGTCTGCCCGCGATCATGGGAAGCTTCCGGGCCGACACGCAGGGGGGACCGCTCGAGGGCCTGGTGCTATTCATCCGGCACGGCGACCTGACGTACCAGATCATCGGCTACACGTCGTCGTCGCGGTTCGGCCGGTACTCGTCCGTATTCGAGCGGACCATGGAGAGTTTCGCCGAGCTGACCGACCGGCGGTTGCTGGACGTGGAGCCGAAACGGATCGACATCGTCGAGATCTCGTCGTCCATGTCGGTCGAAAGTTTCAACGAGCGCTATCCCTCGACGATCTCGATGGATCAGCTGCTGCTTCTCAACGGATGGACGTCCGGCCAGCGTGTCGAGGCCGGGAGTCTGGCCAAACGCGTTACGGGCAGGGGCGGTCCGCGGTAACTCTAACGGCCCCGGTATTTTGTGGCGCAAATCCTGCACGATGCGGGGGCCGAGGCTCACAAACAGGTCCCGCAAATCGGGCCCGGCGCGCGCGCCGGACTCCGTTCGGGCCGGAAATCTGCCCCCGTGCGCGCGGGATGGGGGTGGGATTGGTGTCCGCGCTGCCAAGGAGGAACCGTTGCATTACGCGAGGAAGACCCGAGTACTTCTCGCCGCTCTGCTGGTGTTCGGCCTGCCGGCCGCTGCCGCTGCGCAGTCGTCGGAGTTCTCCGTGGATCTGCACGGAGGTCTGTCGGCGCCCACCGGCACCCTGGGCGACCTGACGACGAGCGGAGGAGCCTACGGCGCCGGCCTGGTGTGGCATGCCACACCGCGCTTTGCGGTACGTGGTGATTTTCTGAGAAACCTGCTGGACAACGGACTGAGCGATACGGGGCTGCTCCTGTCACCGCCGGTCACGTTGACCTTCATTGGCGGCGCCCTGGAGTTGAACTTCGGTTCGCCGATTTACCAGGATCTGCCCCTGACGTTCGCCCTCAGCGTCGGCGCCGGCGTCACGAACTTCGACGTGGACGAGACGTTCAGCGCCTCGCACCCGGCGAACGGGATCGACACCGGGTACCTGACGTTCAACCTCGGGGGCCAGATCGGTTTCCAGGCGATTCGGCAGGGAAGCGCCAGGCTGAATATCTTCGCCAAGGTGCAGCCGAACCTGATCCTGGTGGATTCGTTCGATATGCTGCCGTTTGCGCAGTTGCTGGGTTCGGATCCGTTCGACAGCATCGTGGTCGTTCCGGTGACGTTCGGCGCCCGCATAACGTTCGGCGGTTAGACAGCTTTCACCTGTTCGGGGGTTCGTTGAAGGCACTCGAGGCCGAAGACCGGCAGACGCTTCTCGTAGTGCTGGCACACCCCGACGACGAAGTTGGCGCGGTCGCCGCGATGCTCGCTCAGCGGGCGCGCGGGGACCGCGTCGTGCTTTGCTGGCTGACCCGCGGTGAAATGACCGAGGCGTTCGGGCCGATCAGCCCCGATGAGGTGATCGCGCGCCGCACGGAAACGGGCCGGAATGCCGGCCGGATTCTCGGCATCGAGACCCGATTTCTGGACTTTCCCGACACGGCCGTCGAGTCGGGCCCGGCCGCCGCCCGGCGGGTCGCCAAACTCATCGCCGAGGTGCAGCCAACCGGCGTGTTGACGTTCGGGGACGCCTGGCGCCGCGGTCTTCGGCACCCCGACCACCAGGCGACGGGTCGGATCGTGCGCGACGCGATCACCCTGGCGCGAATCCAGAAGGTCGTCGCTCCGGCGCGCTCCCACCGCCGGGAGGTTCCCGTGTTCACGTATCGCGGACTTCACTCCGCGTTGCCGTCGGTCGCGATCGATGCGGAGCCCTACTTGGACAAGGTGTTCGAGCTCGGACGCCTGTACTTCGAGGCCCTCGAGTTCCCGCATCCCGGTTGGTTGGAGGAGCGTCTGCGCATCGTCGGGCGGCGCTGGGGGCTGGCGTACGCCGAGGAATTCGACGCGTGGGAAACCAACCCGGGTCTTGTGTCCGCGCTGCTACCCGGTGACCTCGACGCGCTGTCGCCCCACCCGGAACGACGGGCGGAGAGCTCGATCCGTCTGATGGACGACAGCTAGCGCCTCCACGATGTCGCGCGCCGACATCCTCTCCAGATCGAACATCAGCCCATCCCTGGCACCGTCTCGCACCCAGGCCGCGACGATCAGCGCCAGCGTGAGTTCGGCGACCGGGAAGGCCGATTCCGCACGCAATTCCTCCAGACGGACCTGGTAGCAGACGTTCTCCAGCCGATCCGCCCAGTCCGGCTGCGACGGATCGATCGTCGTCCGGTCGAGCACGCGGCCACGAGCTACCGGGACCAGGACACGACGTCCGGGCGTCGCCGCCGGGAGTACGATGAGCCGGGAATCGTCCATCGTGGGTCTCTGAAGTCCGTGCCGGTGCGACTCGAGTTCCTCGAACCACTCCA
>JAOTWC010000287.1 GCA_029863105.1 Gemmatimonadota bacterium
CCGAGATGACGGCGATGCCGAAGGTCCCTTCGACGAGCCGGAGTGCGCGGGCGACAGCCAGCTGGAGTGGCAGGTCCTTCTGGTCGGCGATCAGATGCGCGAGCACCTCGGAGTCGGTCTGGGAACGGAATTCGTAGCCCCTGCGTCGGAGTTCCTCGCGAAGCAAGTCGGCGTTCTCGATGATTCCGTTGTGGACGACGGCGATCAAGCCCTCGGCGTCGACATGCGGATGCGCGTTCGCCTCGCTGGGCTCGCCATGTGTGGCCCAGCGCGTGTGAGCGATGCCGGAGGTTCCGCTAACGGGTACCTCCAACACGTGCCGCGTGAGCGCGTCGACGCGACCGCAAACGCGTCGAACCTCGAGGCCCTTGCCGTTCTGTACGGCCATTCCCGCGGAATCGTAGCCCCGGTACTCGAGGCGCTCCAGACCCTTGAGCAGTACCGGTGCGGCTTCCTGCTGGCCTACGTATGCGATGATTCCACACATGGTCTCGGGATCGTCTCGTTGCGAGTCGTCGTCACTCGGCCGCCGGCGGCGGCACGCGACCCAATGGAAATACAAGGCCCGGGCCACATAGGGACGAGCTCGATCCCAGGATGGTCACCGCCCCGTGAACTTGGCGTATTTCTGCCCAGAACGGACGCGGCCTCGGCAAGGGACGGGACGCCGATCCGCGGGGCCTGACGAGCCTGGTGTTGCGGGCGTCCGACACCTGGGGCTCTTTTTCGTAGGATCGACGTACTATGTTCTCGGTGCCGGCGATGGCCGGACCGCCGGAAAAGCGCCTCGCGCAGGGCGTTTCAGGGTTGGCAAATGGGCTGCATCGCGGACTCGGCGTTCGGCACCGCTCTTGCATTTGGCGGCTGTGTCCGAGCCTCGCGATCGACGCGGCGATGATGGCTGAACCAGGGATTCGTGAGTGAACGAGCATCGAGATACCCCCGAGAGGCTGCCTGCCATTCAGGAGAGGCGCCCCTACGAAATTCAGGGACACGACAGCTACGCCCTTGAGGCATTCGAGGGTGAAGAAGGGCTCGATGTCCGACGCCTGTTCGAGTCGCTCTGGCGCTGGAAGTGGCTGGTCGCCGGATGTACGCTTCTGGGCGTCGCCGGCGGGCTCGTAGCCAGCCGCTTCGTACAACCCGAGTACGAGGTCGAAGCGACGATCTGGCTCGAAGAAGACAACCAGACCGGCGCCCTGCGCGGCCAGGATCCGCTGGCGGGTGAGGGTTGGAGCAACGTCTTTCGAAGCAACACCGTCGTGGGCCCTGTGGTCGACGCGATGCAACTGTACCTGCTCCCGCGCAGCCTCGAGGGGATCGATTCCACGGCATTCGCGTCATTCGAGCTGGGAGGACCTGTGGTGGGCGGCGACTACACGCTCACCACCGGCCGCGACGGTTCCTACGAACTCACGCTCGCGGATACGAGCGCAGTCGAGCGGGGCCGTCTCGGCAGTCCCATCGGCGGCTCGTTCGGGTTCGTCTGGGACCCTCCGCGCACGGCATTCGGCGACGAAGCCGAGGCTCGGTTCACGGTCATGTCGATGCGGCAGGCCAGAGCACGCGTCCGGTCGGCACTCAGGGTCAATTACATCGAGGACGCGGGGATCATCGCGGCCCGTCTGACGTGGGAGGATCCGGTTCAGGCGGCGCCTCTGCTGAACGCCTTGCAGACCCAGTTCATCACCACGGCTACCGATCTGAAGAATGCGCAGCTTCGTAACAACGTGACAATCCTGCTGGAGCAGACGGGCGTCGCCGAGGAACGGCTTCGCGCGGCGGAATTCAGCTATCAGAATTTCCGTGTCGGGGCGATCACGCAGCCCTCGGAGCGACAGTTCCTGCCGATGGCCGGTGGAGGCGGAACGGGCCGAGGTACCGTTCTGGGGTCGGCCGACCCGGTGTTCGGGGCGTTCTTCGAAAAACGGCTGGAGCAACGGCAGATTGAGAGCGAACTGGATCAACTCGGGACGATTCTGCGAGAATCCCGTTCCGGCGGTCCCGTGGATGTTCTGACCCTCATGACCATGGGATCTGCGGGGGACTATCCTGTGCTCCGCTCCACCCTCGAGACGTTGAACGACCGAGAAGCCACGAGACGAACGCTGTTGCTCACGTACACGGAGCAAGCGGAGTCCGTGCAGCTGGTCAGTGAAGAAATCAACCAGATCAAGACGGTGATGATCCCCGACCTGGTTGGCGACCTGATCAGCCAGCTATCCCAGCGCCTGGCGACCCTGAACGCCGAGCTCAATGCGCAGACAGGAGAGCTCCGAGCGATTCCCGGTCGGACGATCGAGGAAGCTCGGCTCGAGAGAGAACTCCGAGCTGCGGCCGATCTCCATGCCAACTTGCAGCGCTCGCTGAAAGCGGCAGAGCTGACGGAGGCGACGAGTTCGCCCGGGCTTCAGGTGCTGGACCGAGCGTCTCCGCCTCTCGGACCGACGGAAAACAAGGTGCCGCAGATCATGTTGATGGCAAGCCTTGCGGGTCTGGGGCTGGGGCTTGCCGGTGCCCTGCTGCTTGACAAGATGGACAAGCGGATACGCTATCCGGACCAGGTCGAGAGAGGTCTCGGCCTGACGGTGCTCGGCATCGTTCCCCGACTTGACGACTCGAGCAGCGTGGACGCCAGCGTGGCGGTCGAGGCATTCCGGTCGATCCGGGTTCAGATCAGCCATTCGAACGGCACCTCGAGGGGACTGGTTCTCGTTACGAGTCCGGCGCCACGCGACGGGAAGTCGATGGTGTCGGCGAACCTCGCGATATCCTACGCATCAGCTGGGTATCGGACGGTGCTGGTTGACTCGGACATTCGGCGAGGACACGCAGAGGAAATGTTCGGCGTCGAGCGCTCGCCGGGCCTGTCCGATTATCTGAAGGGTAACGCAGACGCCATGGCCATTAGGCAGGCGACGAAGATCGATGGCCTGAGCATGATCGCCAAGGGAGCCG
>JAOTWC010000288.1 GCA_029863105.1 Gemmatimonadota bacterium
CACGCGCTGCACGAATTCCTCGTAGCCCTTGCCGCCGGCTCGCACGTCCATGAAGAAGACCGTGGCCTGGGCGTGGGGCAGCTTGTGCTTGAGCAGCAGCACGTGCTTGGCGGTGTACATGCAACAGATGCGCGAGCAGTACGGCACGCCGTGGACCGGGTCCCGCGACCCGACGCACTGGATGAAGACGACGTCCTCGGGGACCTTCCCGTCGGAAGGCCGGCGAATCTCGCCGCCCGTCGGACCGGTTGCGGAGAGCAGACGTTCGAACTCCAGGCCGTCCAACACGTCGGGGTGGATGCCATAGCCGCAGTCGGCGGCGGGTTCGCCGGCCACGAGCTTGTAGCCCGTGGCCACGACGATCGCGCCGACCTCCCGCTCGACGACCGTCTCCTGCATGTCGAAATCGATCGCCCCGGGCTTGCAGGCCTCGGCGCAGCGAACGCAGGCCAGCACACGGAAACCCGTTTCCGAATCCAGCTTGGCGTTGAGACAGCTGTCACTGTCGAGCGTGTAGACCGACGGCACTGCCTGGGGGAACGGAATGTAGATCGCCTTTCTCCAGGCCAACCCCATGTCGAACTCGCTGGGCACCGTCTCCGGGCAGGCCTCCACACAATCGCCGCAGCTCGTGCAGTCCTCCGCGCGCACGAAGCTCGGTTTCCTCCGAATACGGACTTTGAAGTTGCCGACGAAGCCGCTGACTTCCTGCACCTCTGAGTGGGTCAGGATCTCGATGTCCGGGTGGCGCAACGCCTCGACCATCAGGGGCGTCAGGATGCACTGGGAACAGTCCAGCGTGGGGAACGTCTCGGAGAGGCGGGCCATGTTTCCGCCCAGCGAGGGCTGTCGCTCGACCAGCACGACGGGATACCCGGCGTTGGCCATGTCCAGCGCCGCACGGATCCCGGCGACTCCTCCGCCGATGACCAGCGCGCGCCGGGTGACCGGCACTTCCACGGGAGTCAGCGATTGCGCGCGCTTGACGCGTTCCACCGTGGCCGCGACGATGCTGCAGGCCTTGGCCGTCGCCTGATCGGGATCCGGATGGACCCATGAGCACTGCTCCCGGATGTTGGCCATTTCGCACTGGAACGGGTTGAGCCCGGCCTGGCCGGCCGCGCCGCGGAAGGTCGGCTCGTGAAGCTGGGGCGAGCAGGCCGCCACGACCACGCCGGTGAGGTCGTGCTCTTCGATCGCCTCGGTGAGGATCTTCTGTCCGGGTGCCGAGCAGAGATAGGCGTAGTCCGTGGAGAAGACGGTGCCCGGAATCTTCCTGGCGAACTCGGCCACCTCGCCGGCCCGGACCGTCCGGCCGATGTTTTCGCCACAGTGGCAGACGAAGACGCCGATCCTCGCCATCACGAACTTCCGCGAGCCGCGGCGCCGACCGGCTCGGCCGGACTCGAGGCGTGGTCCGTCTCGAACGCGGCCCAGCCGGCGTCGAACGCCCTGAGATTCAACTCCTCGGTCCCCGGCGGCACCGAGGCCTTCACCGCCTCGCGCATGGCGTCCCGCGGAACGATCCGTGTCGCGGCGGTAAAGAAACCGACCATCACGATGTTCTGAACGATGCTGCGGCCCTGGCCCTCCGCGATCCGCGTGGACGAGACGCCGAAGGCACGTTGCCCCGGCGCGGGAGTGGGCTGGACGAGGTCCTTCTCGAAGATCAGGATGCCGTCTTCCTTCAGCTCGTGCGCATGCAGCTCGTAGCCTTCCGAAGACATGACCACGAAGATGTCGGAGCGCTCCCGGATGTAGGGGTAGAGCACCTCGCGGTTCGAGACCGCCAGCGTGGCGCTGCAAGCCGAGCCGCGTGCCTCGGGACCGAAGCTCTGGATCAAGGTGGCATGCATGCCGCCTTCCACGGCGCACGCGCGGCCGATGATATGTCCGGCGAGGATCACGCCCTGGCCGCCGAAGCCGGTAATGCGGATCTCAGTTCTGCTCACCGATCCATCCCCCTTGCGGGGCCATGGGCAAGTAACGCTCACCCAAGGCCGCTTCGTAGTGCGCGTCCATCATCTCGGAGAAGGTCGGCCGTTCCACGTCGACGAACTTCCCGCAGACGATGCGTTCCTGGAAGCCGATGTCCAGTTCCCCCGTGTCGGCGCCGTGGCGAATCTCGGCGTTGTCGTGGTAGAAGCGCAGCAGGTCGAGCCCGGTCCCGAGTCTGTTGAGGCGCGAGTAAAGGGTCGAGCAGGGGGCAATGACCTCGATGAACCGGAACCCCTTGCGCTGCAGCGCTTCCTCGAAGGTGGCCGTCAGGCGGCGTATGTGCAGGCAGGTCCAGCGGGCCACGTAGCCGGCCCCGCAGCTCGCCACAAGGTGCGGGAGGTTGAACGGCCTCTCGAAGTTCCCGTAGGGCATCGTAGAAGAGCGCGCCGTCCGTGGAGTCGTCGGGGCATTCTGGCCCCCGGTCATGCCGTAAATGAAGTTGTTGACCAGCACGACCAGCAGGCTGATGTTGCGTCGCGCCGCGTGGATCAAGTGGTTGCCGCCGATCCCGCTCAGATCCCCATCGCCGGAGAAGACCGTGACGTTCAGCTCCGGTCGCCCCAGTTTGAGACCGGTGGCGAAGGGGATGGCGCGGCCGTGCGTGGCGTGAAATCCGTCGAGTTTCATGTAGCCGGCGACGCGTCCCGTGCAGCCGATGCCCGAGACGACCGAGACCTTGTCCAGATCGAGACCGCTGCGCTCCAAGGCGCTGGCGTAGCACTTCACCACCGTGCCGATGCCACAGGTCGGGCACCAGATGTGGGGGATGCGGTCCATCCGCAGGAATGGGGCGATCGGGTGCTCCTGCTCGCCCGCGTCTTTCCGGATAAGTTCCGAGGCCGTTTCCGCACTCATTTCACCGCTCCGACGATCGCCTCGCAGATGGCCGTCGGATCGTGCACCGCCCCCCCGGCATGGGGGACGGAGACGATTGCGGCCTGGCCGGCTGCGCAGCGCT
>JAOTWC010000289.1 GCA_029863105.1 Gemmatimonadota bacterium
TCGGATCCCGGGACATCCGCTTCCCGGTCGTTTCCCGTTGCGGGCGACTACGACTATGAGAGCACACTCCACACCGGCATGCGAGGCCGGGTTCGAGTCCGATGAACGCCAGACAGCAGACGTTTCTTCGAGTGCTTGCTGCCGTGTGCCTGGGACTGGTCGTGACGGTTTCTTCGGCGCCGGCTCAATCTCTGCTGGACAGGTCCCCCAACCTGTGGGGAAACTGGTCCGCACCGCCGGGTGACCTGCAGTTCAATTTCGTTCATCGGTTCTCCCGGAGTCCGGCGCCGGAGCGAAAGATTTCGAACTTCCCCACGTTCACCTTGGGATTCGGCCTGTTTCGGAACGCCAACGTGGGATTCCAGTACGCGTCGAATTCCACACTCACGCCTCGCTTTCCCAACGAATGGGAGTTCTTCGCGCGATATGCGGTCCTGGTCGAGCGCGACGGCGCCCCTGTCGACCTGGGGGGACAGATCGCGTACAACACGTCCTCCGAAGGCATCGACGGCGAACTGTCGCTGGCCAAGCGGTTTGGACCCGCACGGCTCATCGGTGCAGCGCGCCTGATCGCGAACCCGTTCGAGGCTGACAAACCTCAGTTTGCCGCTGGCGGCGGCGGCACGGTTCGGCTCAGCCGGTATGTGGCCCTGGCCGGTGATGCGATGCTACTGACAAACCGCGACCCGGCTCGAGACGAGCGGGTCGCATGGAGCGCCGGCGTGCACGTCGCCATCCCACGCACGCCGCATACGGTTTCCCTGCAAGTGACGAATGTGAATACCGCCACCCTGCAGGGTTCGTCCCGCGGCGGGACGGAGCGGCGCTATGGCTTCGAATTCACGGTTCCGTTCACGTTGTCCAGGTTCTTCGGGCAGCGCCCCGCGGACCCGTCGGCTCGCGAACCTGCCGTGACCCCGTCCGCGAGGCCGGCTCGGGACGATGACCGGGTGCGGGCCAGCGCATTCCAGATGGCCTTCAATCCCGGGCGAATCGAAATCGAGGTAGGCACGACCGTGACGTGGACCAACGAAGACGCGGTGGCCCACACCGTGACAGCCGATGACGGGAGCTTTCACTCGGGATTGCTGGGTACGGGGCAGACGTGGAGCTACACGTTTACCGAACAAGGTGAGTTTCCGTTCTACTGTATTCCTCATCCATTCATGAAGGGTATCGTCGTGGTCAGAGGTGGCTCGTGAGAGCGCTTCGCCGATCCGCCGTGACAGGCAGCCTGGCGGTGCTCGCGACCCTGGCGGTGGCGTGCGTGTCGGAGCGGGGGGTTACGGCTCCCGACCTGACCGGTGAATGCCGGCTTCCTCTTCAGCCGGGGGTGCCCGGGTCGACCTTGGTGATTATCAAGGATTTTGCCTTCGAACCGGCTGAGGTGACCGTTCAAGCAGGCACGACCGTGACGTGGGTCAACTGCGCGGAGCCGGACGAGCCCGCCCATACGACTACGGCCGATCAGGGCGCGTGGAACTCGCCGCTGCTGCCGCCGGGTGCGAGCTTTACGCACACGTTTTCGCAGGCGGGGAGCTTTCCCTATCACTGCGAGCCACACCCCTTCATGACGGGGTCCATCGTGGTGGAACCCTAGCGACGCAGGGTCCTGCAGCTGCGGCTACTCGGGCAGGGCGACACCCCACTCGTGCAGGTTCTGCGCGAATCCCGTGACGCCCACTTCGACCCCACCGATTCGGGGGGACACCGCGACGAGCTGGTCGAAGAACCACAGGAATGCATACGGATAGTCGGCTGCAATCAGCTCCGCCGACGCCTTCCAAAATGGACGCGCCGCACGCGCACTCGTCGCCGCCAACGCGCTGTCCATCAACGCGGTGACACGTGGATTGTCGTAGCCGACCAGGTTGACCGGGCTCTGGGGGTCTGCCCAGAAGAACGAGATGTCGGGATCGAGACCGACCTGCCATCCCAGCAGCACCGCCTCAAAATCGTGCGCGCGGGCGCGGGCGAACAGCGAGCCGAACTCCTGCAGGCCGATCTCGACGGCCACACCGACGTCGGCGAGCTGCTGCTGGATGATCGTAATCGCGTCCTCACGCCGATCGTTGCCCGCCGAGGTTTCGAGCCTGACGCGCAAATCGCGACCTCCGGACTCACGCACTCCATCATCGTCTCCGTCTCGCCATCCTGCCTGCTCCAGCAACTGCCGAGCCTGTTCGGGATCGTACAGCGCGCCCGGTGGGACCGGAGCCAGATCCGCGAACAGAGAGCCGTACGGACCGTAGGCCGGCTCCCCGTATCCCGACATGTCGAGTCCGGTGAGGATCGCATCCCGATCGACGGCAAGCGACAGGGCTCGGAGTACCTCCGGCTGGCCGAGGGCGGGATGCGAAGCCGGATTCCAGGCGATGAAGTCATAACCGCGCTGCGGAATGCGGGCGATGCGGAAGCCCCCGTCAGACAGAGCATCGAGGCCGGAATAAGAGTCGAGCTGGATCAGGTCGGCATCACCCGCGCGCAGCTCCGCGCGGCGCGTCGTCTCGTCGGGCAGCACACGCAGAACGATGCGGTCGAGGCGGGCACGTGGCCGTCCCCGGTCATTGCGTTTCAGCACGATCCGTTCGGCCGGCGCCCATTCAGCCAGGTTGAACGCGCCGCTCACCACAAGACCCGACTCGGAGCTCGTCGCCATCAGCGCTCGGAGCTCGTCCATCGTCAGATCGCCGTACGCGTGTTCAGGAAGAATCCCGACCCCGGTATCGAACAGCATGGCGGGGTACGCCGTGTCGAAGAAGAACGTCACGGTCGAGTCGTTTATCGCGACGACAGAATCGATGCGCGCCGTGATGCCGGACAGCGGGAGCGGTTCGTCCGGGTCACTGAGCAGCCCGAACGTGTACACGACGTCCCCGGCCACTACGGGTGCGCCGTCGGACCAGTGCCGCGACGAGTCCAGCCGGTACGTGAGCGTCGCTCCGTCGATCGA
>JAOTWC010000290.1 GCA_029863105.1 Gemmatimonadota bacterium
GGGAAATGCCTCCACCGCAATCCTCCGACCTGTCTGTGCGCCTTTGTCGCGCCAGCACCGCATTTCACGGGGTAGACAATGATCCGTCGCATGCTGCTCACCTCCCTGGCCACGGTCTCGATCGTTCTGTCGGTTCCTCGCGCCGTGCAGTCCCAGAGCGTCATCATCCAGGCCGGCGGGGCGTTTCCGACCAGTGAGTTCGGCGACGCGTTCGATACGGGTTGGATGGTCGCCGGTGGCCTCAGACTGCCGATTGGACCGGGCGGCTTCTGGTTCGGGATCGAGGGCTCGTACGGGCAGAACGGCACGGCCGTTGAGGGCGTCGACGCCAATCCGGCAGGCGCGATGGCCAGACTCGGGTTCAACGTCCCGGTGCCGGGCGGAATTCAACCCTACGTATTTGGCGGAGCCGGGCTGCTTGCGACAAAGTTTTCCGCCGGGTCGTTCAGCGACACGGAGTCGAAATTCGGCTTCCAGCTCGGCGGCGGATTGAATCTCGGGAGCGGCGTGATCGGACCGTTTGTCGAAGCGCGGTTCGAGTCTTCGGAGGATATCGATTTCTTCGCCGCCCACTTCGGGTTGTCGATCGGACTGAACTGACCCTCCTTATGCCTGCGCCTGTTGACTCCGCCGTTACCGGCATTCATCACGTGACGGCGATTTCCGGTGATGCCCGCGAGAACCTGAGCTTCTACACGGGCCTGCTGGGGCTGCGTCTCGTCAAGCGCACGGTCAACCAGGACGTGCCGGATACGTACCACCTGTTCTACGCGGACGGGGAAGGCCGTCCGGGCACGGACCTGACGTTCTTCCCGTGGCCGAACCTGCCGCCCGCGAGGCCGGGGATCGGGCTGACGATGGAGGCCGGGTTTTCGGTCGGGGAAGGGAGCTTAGACTGGTGGGCAGAGAGGCTCGCGGCGGCGGGCCTGGAGGTCACTTCGGAAGCGCGGTTCGGCGAAAATGCGCTCGTCTTCCGCGACCCTCACGGACTCGGACTGTCGCTCACCGAGACGGATGATCCGCTCGGCACGGCACCATGGGATCGCAGCACGGTTCCGGCGGAGCATCAACTCGCTGGCTTTCACGCCGTGCGGCTGTGGGAACGCGACCTGCCGCGAACCGCCCGTTTTCTCACCGAGGGCCTGGGGTTCGAGGAGACCGGGGAAGACGGAGGCTGGCACCGGTTCGAAGTCGGGGCCGGCGGGCCCGGTCGGCGGGTCGAGCTCAGGGAACTGCCCCAGGAGCGGCGCGGCATGTGGGGGACGGGTGCGGTGCACCACGTGGCCTTCCGCGTCGACGACGACGACCACCAGGCTCGCACCCGGGAACGTGTCGCTGCCGCCGGGCAACCGCCCACCGAGGTCATCGATCGGTTCTGGTTCCGGTCGATCTACTTCAGGGAGCCGGGGGGGGCGCTGTTCGAAGTCGCCACCGACGGACCCGGATTTGCCGTCGACGAAGACGCGAGAGCGCTTGGCGAGCGGCTGATCCTGCCTCCCTGGTTGGAGCCCCGTCGCGCGGAGATCGAAGCCGGCCTGGCGCCGTTGGGGGACGCGACGGTGGCGGATGGCTAGGCTTCGAGAGTGACAGCGGCCGTCGACCTGCTGTCCCGCCCCTGGCCGTGGTATGTGGCCGGCCCGCTCATCGGACTGGTCGTACCCGCGCTGCTCGTGTGGGTGGGACGTCCGTTCGGCATCTCGTCCAGTTTCCGGGACGTATGCGCAGCCACGATTCCCGGGAAGCTCGAGTACTTCGGCTACGATTGGAAAGAGCACGCCTGGCGGCTCGCGTTCTCCGCCGGCGTCCTGGCCGGCGGATTCCTCGCCTGGCAGGTGCTGGGGCCCGCCGATCCGGGCGGACTGGCCGTGGCCGTGTCGGAGGCCACCCGCTCCGACCTCCTGGCCCTAGGCATCACCGATCAGACGGGCCTCGTGCCCCGCCAACTGCTCAGCTGGGAGGCGCTCGGGTCGGTTCCGGGCCTGTTCGTCCTCGTGATTGGTGGATTCCTGGTGGGATTCGGAACGCGCTGGGCCGACGGCTGCACGTCGGGGCACGCGATCACGGGCCTCGCGAACCTGCAGCTTGCCTCGCTGATCGCCGTGATCGGCTTCTTCGCCGGCGGGCTGATCTCGACCCACTGGCTGCTCCCGATCCTCCTGGCGGGGCTCCCGTGATCGGCCGCAGGCGCGTCGCGGTCCGGTCGCTGGCTCTGGGTCTCGCGTTCGGGTTCGTGCTCGTCCGGTCCGAAGCCGTGTCGTGGTACCGGATCCAGGAAATGTTCCGCCTCCAGAGCTTTCACATGTACGGGATCATCGGCAGCGCCGTGCTCGTGGGCATGGCGTCCCTGTGGCTCATCCGACGCTTCGACACGCGGGGCCCCGACGGCGAGGCGCTCGAGATCGTGCCGAAGGAAACTGGTGGCCGGAACACCCGCTACTGGGCGGGCGGCGCGGTGTTCGGGCTCGGGTGGGGCATACTCGGGGCATGTCCGGGGCCGATCTACGCGCTCATCGGCTCCGGGCAGACGGTGTTCCTGATCGCGCTCGGGAGCGCCCTGTGCGGGACCTGGCTGTATGGGGCCCTGAGAGAACGCCTGCCCCACCGCTAGGTGGCAATGGACCCGCAGGTCTCTTTCCCGGGCGATCCATGCATCCGATGTTACGGCATGGCACAACGGCTGTCGCTGAACATCAACAAGTTGTTTCCGAGACTGACGATCCGCTGGAAACTCGGGATCGCCTTCTCGATGATCGCGGCTGCCCCCCTGCTGCTGGTGGGAGTGCTGACGGTCCGAGCGACCGTCGACCGACTGAGGTTGGCCGCCGACATGACGCTCGCCCACGATGTCGCCATCGCCCAGCAGCGAGTGAACCGGGCACTGGGCTATGCGCGAGCCGACATAGACTACGTCGCAGGCGATCTCGATCAGCTGCTGCGCGAT
>JAOTWC010000291.1 GCA_029863105.1 Gemmatimonadota bacterium
CCGTGCTGTTGCCGGCGATCGGCGAGACGCCCGTACCACCGTCAGGCGTCGGAGCCTGGGTATACATGGGCTTGTTGGCCGCCGGCACCGTGCTGGCCGCCAATTTTCTGTTCTTCGGAGCTCTCCGCCGGGTGGAGTCCGCGCCGGTATCGGTCGCCGCGACGATCGAGCCGGTCGCAGGGGCCGTTCTGGCGTTCGCCATGCTCGGACAAGACCTGACGGGACTGGGCTGGGCGGGTCTGTTGCTTGTCGTAGTCAGTGTTGCGGCGGGATACGTGGTCGAAGCACTCAGGGCCGGCCCACCGCCCGTGCCACCATTCAATCCGGCGGCCCCCGACCGATAGGCCGCGGCCACCCTTCCTGGCGTGTGCTGGGGGGGTGATCTGCACGTAGATTAGCTGACGTGCAAACGGAACCGCAGGCGGACGCGACGGGGCCGACCCGGCTCGAGGACCTGACCTGGGCCCAGGTAGCGGACTGGTTCCGCCGGGATCCGAGGATTCTTCTCCCCGTGGGGAGCTGCACGCGGCATGGACCGCATCTCCCTGTCGGTACGGACAATCGGATCACCGAGTGGCTGGCCCGGGCCGTGTGCCGGCGCACGGGGATTCTGCTGGCACCTCTGCTTCCGTTCGGTGTCGTGTCGGGGGCGGACCTGGATCACGCGGGGACGGCGGGTTTGGAGCGGAAGACCCTGCACCGTGTACTCAATGAGCTTGTCGAGTGCTGGGAGAGACAGGGCCTCGAAGAAGTCACCTTGCTGACGGGTAATGGCAATGTACGGCACATACAGGCCCTCGCCATGGTCCTGACCAAATCCGCGCGGGTCCGTTCCGTGGACACACGATCGATCGACGTATCCGGGTTTCTGGACTCAGCTGAAGCAGGACACGCAGACGAATTCGAGACATCTCTGATGCTGCACCTGGCACCTGACCTGGTACGCCGGCCGGGAGGGGACGGCGGCTTTCCCGCCGCGGCCACCGAACTGAAGGGACGGAGGGTATATGAGTATCTCGTGGACCGCATCGTGGAGCGGCTCGGTGCCTAGGCCACGCGTCGCAGCGGCCCTCGTGGCCTTGCTTGCGATACCGGCCGTAGCGGCTGGCCAGGACCCCAATCTCGTCGACCAGGGACGCTACGACATCACGATCGGCGACAGGGTGGCGGGGACGGAGACGTTTGCGATTCGCCGGCAGGGAGAAGGTTACATGGCCGTCGGCAGAATCCAGGTCGAAGGCGAGGGCACCTGGCTCCGGTCAGCCGAGTTCGGGTTGAGGACCGATGGAGCCTATGCGCCGGTGCGGTTCGAAACCCGCGCACTCGGCCCTCCCGCGCACACGGTGATCGTCACCCGAAACGGCACCCGACTCAGAATCACCACGTCGAGCGATGAGGGAGACCGGATGACCGAGCTGCTGGCAACGCCGGATCAGGTGCTTCTCGGTCCGGGAATCGCGCAGCACTACTATTTCGCGATCCGGCGGATCGAGGCGAGCGGCGGGTCGCCGGCGAATCTCGTGGCCATCCTGCCGGGGGGCGACCTGGAGCAGCCCGTGCACGTCCATTCTGTCGCGGCGGCGGAGCTGAAGATCGGCGGATCGACGCAGCCCGCCAATCGCTACGACCTGGACGTCGGCAGGATCCGGCATGTCGTGTGGGTCGACCCTGCCGACGGACGCATACTCATGGTGGAAATTCCTGACCGGCAGTGGACGAGCGTCCGGCGGCCGGGCAATTGAAGAGGGGTGACATGGTGAATCAGAACACTTCGGCTCACACCGCGCAGTCGGCGCTTCCGAATCTCCTTGTCCGGGTCGTCCGTGTGTTCATTGCGCCGGCCTCACTGTTCGATGCCCTGCGGGAGCGTCCCGTGTGGCTCGATGCACTTCTGGTGACCATTGTGGTCGGCCTGCTGGTTCAGTTCATGATCCCGGCCGAGATGATACGGGACGCGATCGTGTCAGGACTTCCCGCGGATGCCTCGCCTGAGCAGATCGAGGGGGCGGAGCGTATGGCCGGGCTCTCGAGTTCGTTCGGCTGGGTCATGACGATCGTCTGGCCTCTCCTCCTGTTCACGTTCCTGGCGGGGCTGCTCAAGCTGGTCTACGGGGCTCTCCTGGGCGGCCCCGTAACGTTCAGACAGATGTTCTCGGCTACGGCGCACGCCCAGCTGATCAACACGGCCGGCGCGGTGATCACCCTTCCGCTGATCAGAGCGACGGGCGACTTGCGATCCACCCTGTCCCTGCACTTGCTGGTCCCGGAGTTGGAGCGCGATGGCTGGTTGTTCGGATTCCTGCAGGGCCTGAGCCTGTTCGGCCTCTGGACGATGATCGTCCTTGGCCTCGCCGTCAGCCGAATCTCGCCCAAGGTGTCGGCCACAAGTGCGGTTGCCTTCCTCGTCGGCGGGTACGTGCTCGTAAAGGCGGTGTTTGCTTTCGCCCCTGCGGCCGGGTGAGCGTCCAACGCTGAGACCCGCACGCGTGTTTCTTGAATTGGCGGGGCGAAACACGGCGCGCGGTTAATCCGTAGGTTGAGCCGGATACCAGGCGGTCTCCGGAGTCGCTTTGCGATCCCAAAACACAATCATAGAGATATGACACGTAAGAGAAAGATTCTGATCGGCGCCGGCGTGTTCTTGCTCGTCGCGATCCTGATGCTGCGGGCCGTGGCCGCAGGTCGTGGGGATGCGGTCCGTGTGCGGACGGAGAACGTCGAGCGACGCGATCTCGTGGCGCGGGTATCCGCCACCGGGCACATAGAGCCGAAGACCGCGGTGGACATCAGCGCGGATGTATCGGGGCGTATTGTCCAGCTTACGGTGGAGGAGGGCGACGACGTCGTGGAGGGCCAGCTGCTCCTCGTCATCGACGACGCGCGATTCCAGGCCGCTCTGCAGCGGGCGG
>JAOTWC010000292.1 GCA_029863105.1 Gemmatimonadota bacterium
CCCGTAAATCAGGACATCGTGGGCGGAGGTCTGATCGGTCACCACGTCCGGAGCGAAGCCTCGCCGCACAAGATCCGGAAGCACGGTCGCCGCATTCCCGATCAGTCCGACCGACAGGGCGGACTTCCCTTGCCGCGCTGCCTCGCACCACGCGACGGCCTCCTCCAGGTCGTCCGTCACCTCGTCGACGTACCGGTGCTCCTTGCGTCGATGCGCGCGTGCCGGATCCACTTCCACACACAGCGCGACGCCGCCGTTCATCGTGACCGCAAGCGGTTGTGCGCCGCCCATGCCGCCGAGGCCTGCGGTGAGCACGATCCGCCCGACCAGCCCATCCTGCCAACCACGGAGTGCGGCGAGAGCGCCCAGTGTTTCGTACGTGCCCTGGAGGATTCCCTGTGTTCCGATATAGATCCAGCTGCCGGCGGTCATCTGACCGAACATCATCAGGCCGCGGGCCGCGAGCTCGTCGAAATGCTCCTGCGTAGCCCAGTGCGGGACGAGGTTCGAATTCGCGATCAGCACCCGTGGGGCATCCGCATGCGTGCGGAACACGGCGACCGGCTTGCCGGACTGAACGAGCAGCGTCTCGTCGTCCTCCAGGTCCCGCAGGCCGGCGACGAGCGCATCGAAACAGGCCCAGTTGCGGGCCGCCTGACCACGGCCTCCGTACACGATGAGCCGATCGGGATCCTCGGCCACTTCCGGATCGAGGTTGTTCATCAGCATCCGGAGAGCGGCCTCCTGCAGCCAACCCTTGCACGTGAGGTCCGTGCCCCGAGGCGCCCGCACGGGGCGCGCTCCTCGTGTGCCCACGTTCATGCGATCTCCTTGGTCATCCGACGATCCGGCCGCGCTTGATCACGTGGGTGACGGGAGCATGGCCGATCCGGTAGATCAGGTCTTCGAGGTGGGGAAGATCGACGACAACGATGTCCGCGAGCCGACCGGGATCGAGCGAACCGCGATCGTCTCGCCCGATGGCCCTGGCGGCTCCCGCGGTCGCCGCCCACAGCGACTGTTCGGCCGTCAACGCACTCATCCGGCAGGCGAACTGCATGGCCAGGGGCATCGACACGGCCCAACCGCCGGGACACAGATCCGTGGCCAGGCCGATCGGTAGTCCGGCGGCTGCCCAGCGTCGCGCGTCCACAGGCCGTGGGTGAGCCACGGCGAAGTCGATCAGGGGCATCAGGACGCCTGTCACACCTGCCCCGGCAAGCCTCTCCAGGTCCTTGTCCGTGGCCAGGTTGAGGTGGTCCGCCGACACCACCGGTAGTTCGGCCGCCAGATCGCTCCCGCCGAGGCGCGCATATTGGTCTGTGTGAATTTTCGGAGCGAGCCCCGCCTGGATTCCGGCCTCCAGCACCCGCCGAGCCTGTTCGACCGTGAAGAAACCTTCGTCGCAGAACACGTCGTTGAACTCGGCCGTTCCCGCTTCCGCCACCGCGGGGATCATCTCCGCGACGATCTCGTCCACGTATCGCTCGCGCTCCGCGATCGGCCGATCGGGCGGAAAATCGTGAGCCCCCATGAAGGTCGAAATCACGTCGATCGCGTGGTCGCCGTCCAGACGCCTGTTGAGCGACAGAAGCCGGAGTTCCTCGGCGAGCGCCAGGCCGTACCCCGTCTTGCTCTCGGCCGTCGTCGTGCCCTGGGCGAGCATCGCATCCAGGCGACCCGTGGCGGCCGACAACAGCTCCGCGTCCGACGCGGCGCGCGTCATGCCGACCGTGGCCGCGATGCCGGTCGGTGCGTCCAGTTCTTCGATGGCGGCGGCGCGGCGCGATACCCGTGCTGCGTACTCCCTGGCCCTCGATCCGCCGAACAGCAAGTGCGTGTGGCAGTCGATGAAGCCGGGCAAAATCAGACCGTCCGCCGCATCCACACGCTCCGCGCCGGCCAGGTCGACGGCGTCCACCACGTCGGCGGCCGGTCCCGCGGCGAGGATCACATCTCCTGCAACCGCGACGGCGCCTCCGACGATGCGTCGAACCACGCCCGGCGCGGAGGCATCCGGGGCCAGGAGCTCGGACGCCCCGCTGATCAGCAGGTCCGCGCGCGGACGACCGGAATACGTCACGGCAGGAGAGCTGTCTCGACGATCTGGTCTGTCCTGAAATCGTGCGTCTGGAGGTAATGCCGGACGACCTCCTGCAGCGCGCCGAGCGGGACCGAGCCGATCAGCTCCGTGCCGGCGACCTGCACGCCGTATCGAGCGGCCTCCGACCGGATCGTCTCCAGAACCCTGGGAATCGGTGTACCCACATAGTTCACGAGGTTCATCGACACCTGCACCATACCGCGGTCATCGAGTGCGAATCCCATTCCGCGCACGTACCGGTACCCGCCGTTGATGTGCCGGACGGCGCGGGCGATCGTCCGCGCGATCTCGACGTCGTCGGTGCGCAGGTTCACGTTGAACGCTACGAGCGGGAACCTCGCCCCGGTGACCGTCGCGCCGGAGCGTTCATTGAACGTCGCCGGTCCCTCATCGGGCACCCAGGCCGGGTCGGCCAGTTTCTCCTTGAGGCCCTCGTACTGGCCTTTGCGGATGTTCGGCAGGCTCTGGCGCTCGGGGAGCGTAGCGGCGTCCTCGTAGTAGTAGACCGGGACGCCCTGTCCACCCAACCAACGCCCGAACTCGCGCGCGATCTCCACGGCACGCTCCGTGTCGACGCCCCGCAAGGGGATGAACGGCACGACATCGAGGGCTCCCATGCGCGGATGTTCTCCCGTGTGATCCCGCATGTCGACGACGGGGAGAACGGCTGTCGCCAGCGCCTTGGCCGCGTTCAGTACGTCTTCGGGCGCCCCGAGAAAGGTCATCACGGTGCGGTTGTGGTCCGAATCGGACGAGTAGTCCGCTACGGTCACACCGTCG
>JAOTWC010000018.1 GCA_029863105.1 Gemmatimonadota bacterium
CGCTTCGGACAGGACGACCATAAAGTCCTCCACACCGTCGATCTTAAAGTCGTCGATGCCGACAATCAGGTCACCCCGCCGAAGTCCGCCCTGTTCGGCCGGACTTCCGGAACGTACGGCCGACAGCAGGAGCCCCGGACTTCCGTCGGCGGGCCCCGCATAATCAGGGATCGTGCCCAGTCGGGCGCCCCCCATGCGCATGCGCGTGGGCGCCGGCTGCGTCGACTCCACCAGTGTCAGCGGGCTGTCCCGGTCCGCCAGGTCCTGCACTGTGGCCGCCACCAGTTGCACGATTCGGACCGCTCCGGCGGCGTTGATCAACTCGGCGTCATCCGACGGCCGATGGTACTCCGAGTGCGCTCCGGTGAAGAAGTGCAGAACTGGGATGCCGGCCGCGAAAAACGACGAATGGTCCGAGGAACCGAATCCATCCCCCTGAATCACGCAATCAAGCGCCAATCGCTCGCATAACGGCGCCACCAGGTCCTTCCATTCCTCGGCTGATTCTCCACCCAGCACCTGAAGGCGGTTCGCCTCCAATCGCCCGACCATGTCCATGTTGAGCATCGCCCGTATCTCCTCGACCTGCAGGCCGCCGGGCAGCGTGCGGACGAACGCGCTCGACCCTAGCAGACCGCGCTCCTCGCCGGAAAACGCCACGAAAACCACGTCCCTGCGAAGGTTCTGCGCCACTTCCGCCAGTCGCCTCGCCGTCTCAATCAGCGCGACGGTTCCGGATGCGTTGTCGTCAGCACCGTTGTGGATCGCTTCGCTGTCAGGGTCGAGCGACCCGAATCCGCCGAGCCCGAGGTGATCGTAATGAGCGCCGACTACGATCACCCCGGGCAGCGGATCCGATCCGCGGGCGACGAGCCGACCCACCACGTTGAATGCCTCCACCGGCGTACCCTCGGCATGGGGGTCAGCCGGGTCGGGAATCGCTGCCTGGAACGTGTGGCGGAAGCCGTCATCGCCGGCCGGTTCCAGCCCGATTTCAGCAAATTTCCCGGCAATCCACTGGCCGGCCTCTTCCAGGCCGGCGGATCCGAGCCCCCGGCCGTCCCGCTCGTCGTCGGCCAGCCACTCGACTTCGGCGGCATACCGTTCGACTTCATCGACCGAGGACTGGGCTACCGCCACTCGGGCCGTCACCGTGGTGCCCAGCAGAACCACCAGAGCCGATCCGACCACGGCGGTCAGGAGCCTTGCAGCTGTCATAGCGCCTCCACGGCGGCCTGGACCGCCGAATAATCAGGTTCAACACTCGGGTCGTCACTGACCCAGCGGTAGGCGACGCGTCCTTCGCGATCGATAACGAAAGCCGACCGCTTCGCGACTCCGGGCGGGCCCATGAGGTTCTCGTCCAGCACCCCATAGGCGCGGGAGACTGCGCGTCCGAAGTCGGACAGCACGGGGAAGGGGATCCCCTCGTCCGCCCGCCACTTCGCCGTCACGAACGGACTGTCGGTCGCCACGCCGAACACATGCCCGTCGGGAATGTCCCACGCGGGCCACTCCGACCCGACCCGGCACAGCTCGGCTGTACACACGGAGCTGAACGCGAACGGAATGAACAGCAGGACCACGGGGCCTCTTCCGAGCAGCGCGCCCACGTCGACGACCTCTCCCTTCGCCGCCGGAAGTGAAAAAGCGTATGCTGTATCACCAATATTCATATTAAATTACTCACGTTGAAGTCAAGTGAAATCAAGGAACACTGCCTAAAACGCCCCGCCCCCTCCGCCGCCGAAGCCACCCCCGGAGAACCCTCCTCCGCCCCCGCCGCCGAAACCGGAGCCACCGGAACTGCGCGGAGCACTGGCCATCGCCGAAGCGGTCGTCGTCGCCATTCTGGACAGATCGCCAGCCAGGCTGCCCGCGTGGAAACGCATGCCACCGTGACCCGTGTACCAAGTAGGTTGGCGGTCCTGATAGATATCGGCGAATGCCTGCGCCCAGGTGTCCTCTACCCCGAATGCCATGGCGAACGGAAGGTACTGCTCGAACATCTCCGGCGTCTTGATCATGCGCTTGAAACGATCGGACTCGACGCGCCCCAGGAAATCCTCGAATCCAAGGGCCTGCTCCTGGGCTCGCGCTCCCTCCACGGTCCTTGCCGGCATCACGCTTCCGAACGCGGCCACGATGATCGCGCTCAGAATGCCCGCGGCGACCGTGGTGACGAGAGACATGCCGAGGCCTTCGGCGACGACGACGCCCAGGAACACGGTGATGCCGCCGATCGCCGCCGCACCGATCAGCCAGCCCTGCTGCACGCGATCCGGGCGGGCGCGATAGTACCCGCGACTCTTCAAGGCATCCCACAGTGCGTCGCGAATGCCAGGAAGATTCTTGTAGAAGCTGTTCTTCAGATCGCTGGTGGATGTCGTATCGCCGGTCCGTCCGCCGAACATCGCATCCAGCAGTTGAACCTCATGTCGCTTGAGATCGGACCACCCGGCTCGATCCCGGAGCAGTTCAAACACGAAGGAGTCACTCGTCACGCTGAACCCCAGAATCCTAGTGCCAGGTTCCTGTTGGATTGTCAGAAATCCACGGACGGCCAGATCGACGATCATCGATGTCACGTCCCGCATGTCCAGCCGCCCGTCGATCAGCGCACCGGCTTCAGCCGGCGTGAGGCCGTCCGGGGGTTCGTACCGCGGGGCCACGGGATGCCGCGGCGGGTCACGACCGATCCTCGACCACATTCGGTACATGCCGAAAAACACGAGGATCGGGATCCCGAACGGCCAGTTGCTCCGGAACCACCTTGCCACCAGCCTGGCCGTCGATGGCGGGCGCACGACGAACGCTCCATCGGGCTGGCCGCCCACCCGCGTATCCCACGCGACCGTCACCGACAGGCCTTCCTTGATGCCGAGACTCCGATTGGCACCAGCCTCGATGACACTTCCGGCGATGTCCAGATCGGCTTCGCTTTCCGTGGAGCCGTAGCTGCCCGTGAACACTCGGGCCCTCACGCCGGTGGCCGCGCTCGGCAGGACGATTCGAGCGGACGACCTCTCGATGCGCACCGGCCACTCGTCTCCGGTCACGTTCCAGTAAAACTCCGTCCACTCTCGATCGTCCTCGTCGAACCACTTGATGGCGTTCCGCACCGTATAGCGAATGACCACCGTACGAGCCGCGTCCCGGGCGTTTGGCACCCAGACTTTGATGCGGCGATAATGTCGGTTCCGGGAGCTCTCGAACTGCAGGTCTCCACCCTCACCGTCCTGCACGGACACGTCGACGAGCTGCAGCGTGTAGTTGAGATTCAGACGCGTACGATACTCGACCGGTATGTCCCTGTAGATCCCGTTGTACGAACCCTCGAACCGCACGCGAATTCGCTCGGTAACGACCACGTCGCCGGTAGTCAGAACCTGCACGTCGGATCGAAATTCCTCGATGTGCCAGGAGCGCGCCACGCCTGCCGCGGGAGTCCCCGTGGCCGGCGCTGGCGCACCGCCACCGACCGCCGGCAGCAGCGCCAGCAGAAGGACGGCGATGGCACGGCACATCGTCAGAACTCGACCTTCGGCGCCTCGCGCTCGGTCTCATCCGCCAGCTCGAAGAACTCCTGCTTCTCGAACCGGAATGCGTTGGCCACGAGGTTGGATGGGAACTGTTCGACGCTCGTGTTGAAGTCGCGGACCACGGCGTTGTAATACCGTCGCGCGTTCTGTACGTCGCGCTCGATCGCCTCGAGGGAGCCCTGCAGGCTGGTGAATCCCTCCACCGCACGCAGCTGCGGGTAGGCCTCCGCCAGGGCGAACAGTGACTTCAGGGCCCCGGTGAGCATGTTCTCGGCGCGCGCCTGATCGGCCGGGCCCGTCGCGTTCATCGCCTGGTTGCGAGCCGCGATCACCGCCTCGAGCGTATCACGCTCATGGGATGCGTATCCCTTCACGGTCTCGACCAGATTCGGGATCAGGTCGTATCGGCGCTTGAGCTGGACATCAATGTCCGCCCATGCCCCCTCACTCTGGTTCCGCAGTCGAACGAGGCGATTGTAGATCAGGCCGGTACCCACAGCCACGGCAACCAGGGCCAGCCAAAAGATTGTCACAATGATCCTCCTGAACCGGAAGTAATACCTCGGGATGCTGTCAATAAACCGGCCGCACCAGGTCGTGTAAAGGCGGGCCCCGCGGCGTCAGGGCGAGACTTCATCGATACGGAAGACGGCATTCTCCGTGAGCACGTAGAGCTCGCCGGCACCGTCCTCCCCGAACGACGTCACGTTGCCGGCACTGGCCACATCCCACTGCGCGTGCTCCGTAGCCTGGCCGCCCGCAAGGCGAAACGATCTCAGCCACCCCCCGCAGTAGTCCGAGTAGAAATACACTCCGCGGAGCTCTTCTATTCCGCCTCGGTATACGTGTCCACCGGTAATCGAGCAGCCGTCTCCGTGGTCGTACGCGATCTGCGGCAGCGTGAACTCGGTGGGATCGCAAACGGCGTTGCCCACACAATCCCCCGCCTCGACCACGTTCCAGCCCAGGTTGGCGCCCCCGTCGCCGGGCCCAACGACCGTTACTTCTTCCCACCGGCTCTGGCCGACATCGGCGACGTACAGGTCGCCGCTCGTGCGGTCGAACGCGATCCGCCACGGGTTTCTCACACCCCAGAGCCAGATCTCGGGCAGGAACGTACCGTGACCCACGAATGGATTATCCGGCGGAATCGCGAACGGGGATCCGGAATCCACATCGATCCGAAGCACGGAACCAAGCCGCGTGGTTCGATCCTGGGCCGCGCCCGCCGTGCCGCCGTCACCCGACGCGACGTAGAGCATGCCATCGGGGCCGAACAGGATATGGCCACCGTTGTGGTGTGAAAACGGCTGCGGGATCAGCAGGAGGAGCTGCCCGCTTGTCGGATCGGCGACGTTCGGGTCAGCCGTGAGCTCGTAGCGCTCGACCCGCGTGGTGCCTCCGGCATCGGTGTAATCGACGAAGATCTGCCCGTTGCTCGCAAAGTTCGGATGGAATGCGAGGCTGAGCAGACCCTGTTCGTTGCCTCCGGACACGGATCCCGTGAGGTCGAGGAACGGGGTGGGGAGCAAGAGTCCCTGCTCGACGATGCGGACACGGCCGATCTTCTCGACGATGAACAGTCGGTCGTCGCCGTCGGGAGCCGTCAGATGGACGGGTCTCTGCAGGCCGCCGGCGATCTGAGTGAGAACGAGGTCCTGGGCGGCGGAGTCAGGGTCTGGTCCCACGTTCGTACCCGGGGATCCCGGAGCATCGGTCGCACAGCTGATTACCGGAAGGCCGAGAAGCATCGGCACCAACCGACAGAGCTTGAGCACTCGTGTCATGCAGTCTGTCCTCCCGTGCCCGCAGCCAACCTTCCGACGAGCCAGGCGGTGGCCCGGGCTTCCGCCCACAGCCGGCCCGAAGATCGCGCTCCCAGATACCCCAGGTGTCCCCCCCGCCGTGTGAACCCATGGACAAGGCAGGGGTTCCCGATCTCCCGCACCTCGTCCAGCGCTCTCGCGGGCAAAAACGGATCATCGTCGGCCTGGATGAGGAGTGTCGGCGTTCGCACGCCCTCCAGCCGAGCCATCGAGCTGCAGGTCTCGTAGTAGTGGGCGGCGTTCCGGTATCCATGGATGGGTGCCGTCCAGGCGTCGTCGATCCCCCGCATCGTGGTCGCGGCCAGAGCGGTCGGTGCGGAGCGGGCCGCGTCCGGAAATCGGGCAGCTTTCTCCCTGATCTTGTCCTTGATCGAGCGAAGGAAGTATCGCGTGTACATCCGACCCATCCCGCTCTCGAGCCTGCGCGCGCTTGCCGCGAGGTCGAACGGCACGGAGACCGCCACCGCAGCGTCCAGCGGTCCGGCTCCTGACTCCTCGAGATAGCACAAGAGCACGTTGCCGCCCAGGGAGTAGCCAATCGCTCCGATTGGAACGCCCGGATTCTCGTGTCGCAGCAGGTCGACGAGGGTCGCCACGTCTGTCGTTTCGCCCGAGTGGTAGGATCGGAGGTGTCGGTTCGGTTCGCCGCTGCAGGACCGGAAATTCAGTGCAACGGGCCGTGCCCCCAGGGCCACGAGGCGCGAACAGGTCTGCGCCACGTAACCGGATCGGGAGCTTCCCTCCAGCCCGTGCAGGACGAGGACGAGGGGACCATCCACCAGCGCGAGTGCGCCGTCGATATCCAGGAAATCTCCGTCTGGCGTGTCGATCCGCCTGCGTGCATACCGGAAGCGGCAGGTAGATCGAACCGCGCGTCCCACGACCGTCTGGGCGTGTGGCCCACGCAGCCAGGCGGGCGCCTGGAAGCCCGGCACGGCGGCGTCCATGTCCGGGGACGAGGGTGCGTTTCGCATGGTTCGCAACAGACGGATCGCCGATCGCAGGGGCAAGCGGCGAATACGCCACCCGTTGACGCTCTCCTGCCCACGGGTAGGTTGACGCCAATGTCCAAACCACCCTTCCGCCTCCTGCATGTCGACTCCGCCCGGGAGTATCGTGGCGGGCAGAATCAGGTGCGGGCGCTCATGGCAGGACTTGGACGAGATGCCCGCTTGCACCAGGAACTCGTCGCCGCTCGCGGATCGCGCCTTGCCGGGGCAGCCGCCGACATGGGCGTCGTCGTCCGGCCCGTGCGCTGGCGCTCCGCGACGGACCCCGGCGCGTTGATCGGACTTGCTCGCGCCTTCCGGGAGCCATGGGACGCCGTCCATGCGCATGACAGCCATGCGCTGCAGCTTGCGCTGCTCGCACGCAGCCTGGTCGGCCGGCCGGCGGTTCTGGTCGCTGCTCGACGGGTGGATTTTCCGACCCGCCGCCCGGGCGTGTGGCGCCGCGCGAATCGGATCCTTGCCGTCTCGCGTCACATTCGTGACGTGCTCGTCCGCCAGGGCATCGAACGGTCCCGGATCGACGTCGTCTACAGCGGGATCGATCCGTCGGATCTCGAGCCGCGGCTGGACGGAGTGCTCCGCAGGGCGGCGGGGGCCGGGCCGGATCAGGTTCTCGTGGCCGCGGCGGGGGCACTCGTCGATCACAAGGACCACGCCACGTTCGTTCGGGCGGCGGCTCTCGTTGCGGATCGTTGGCCGGACGTCCGGTTCGCCGTGTTCGGAGAGGGCCCGCTCCGCGGGGCGCTCACCCGACTCGTGTCAGAGGTCGGTCTGGAAGGCCGGTTCCGGCTTCCCGGAGAAATAGCCCAGGCGGCCCGGTCTTTCGGCGATATCGACATCTTCGTGATGCCGTCCAGGGAGGAAGGCCTCGGGACCGCCTGCATCGAGGCGATGATCGCGGGAGTGCCCATCGTGGCTACATGCGCCGGGGGGCTCGGTGAGTTGGCTGGCGAGGCGTTCTGTCCCGTCGAACCGGGCCAGCCGGCGGCTCTGGCCGGACAGATGGAACGCCTCCTCGCGGACGCCTCCGTTCGCGAAGCCGCCAGCGCTCGATCCCGGGTGCGCGCTCGAGCTTTCTCGGCGGAAACGATGGTGCACGGCACGCTGCAATGCTATGCGGGGTTGGCCCCGCGGTCACTCCTGTCCGACGATTCGTGTCGGTGACGATCCTCACGCACCGGTTGGTCGTCGGCGACGTCCCGGCCGCTCCGCGCAGCACCCTGTACGTGCTGCACGGATTTCTCGGTTCCGGCCGCAACTGGTCCTCGATCGCACGGCGACTCGTCGACCTCCGTGCCGACTGGCGCGTGGTCCTCGTCGACCTTCGTCTTCACGGCGATTCACGCGGCATGCTGGGTCCTCACACCCTCGCCGCATGTGCCCGGGACGTCCGGCAACTGCCGGATCGGGTCGGCCGGGAGGATCGCCAGTCGGCATTGCTCGGCCACAGCTTCGGCGGAAAGGTCGCCCTGGCGGCCGCGGCGATGCTGGATCCGCCCCCGGTTCAGATCTGGGTGATAGACAGCACACCGGACCCGTCGAGCGGACAGAACAGCGGTGCGCAGATGCTCGATCTGGTGGAGCGCTCGCCCAGTCGGTTCGCGAGTCGTGACGATGCCGTGGCGTGGATCGCTGCCGGCGGCTTCGACGCACCGACGGCTCGCTGGATGGCCATGAACCTGCGGCGTCAGGGCGACGACTGGGTCTGGGAACTCGACGTACCGGGCCTGCGAGACCTGCTGGAGGATTTTGCGAGTACGGACTTGTGGCCGGTTGTCGAGTCGCCTCCGTCAGAGACGGAGATACGATTCGTTCATGCGTCGCGCGGCTCGATTCTGTCACCCGAATCGCGCATTCGCCTGTCGCGGATCGAGGCGGAAGGCGGGCCGGTACGTGTGGTGAGGCTGACAGGCGGGCACTGGCTGCACGTCGACAATCCCGAGGCTTTGGTGGGACTGCTGGCTGATCAACTGCCGAGGGGATAGCCGCCCGCCTTACATCTGTTCCTTCCAGGACCCCCTCACGCGTCGGCGCGAGCCGGCGGCGTCGAGCCGCGTGAGCTGTTCCAGGCGCCTTCGTCCCACGGCCGCACTTTCCGCCGGCGCGAAGCCCTGTGACTCGACGCGCACCACCACGGATGAGTCGGGCAGCGTCACGAGCGGTTGCGCGGTCACCAACGCTTCTCCCCATGAAGCTCGAATCCGGAAGCTCCCGACGGGCTGCCCCGTTCCTGCCAGATGCGCCGCCAGACCCGTCTCCGCAGCGTGAAGGGCTGCGGCTGCAGCCATCTGGCCTCCGGAGGCAGTCCTTGCGAGGCGAACGGCCCCGAATCCGGCGAACCCGGCCATCGCCAGGAGGGTCATCACGATGAGTGCGACGTGGAGTACGGAGCCGCGGTTTCCTCCGGCGTCGGAATCGGAGCTGTGCATGCGCCACGTTCGACCGGGACGTCAAGGCAGGTTCAACACGTCGGGCCGGGCGCGTTTTCACACGGGTCGAAGTGTTTTGCCACGCGCGAGGAGCGGAGCGGGCCGACCGGCGGATCTGACGCCTGCTCCGGTATGGCTCCGTAATATGTTGTGAAAACAGGGATTACAGAAACGGTTCTCCTGGTCTGCGAAACTGGCAACAGGCTTGCTTTACGCCGTGGTGCACACGTCCCGCTGCACCGACGACGGCCGACAGGTCGAACGAGAAGGGTGGGAACTCATGCAGTACAGCGCGACAACCGAGGCTCTGCTTCAGGGGATCAAGTGCGACGTGAAGTTCCGCGTCGACGAAATCGTCGACGAGGCCGAGCGTGCTGCGATGACCCTGGAGTCGGAGCAGCAGGTCGACCAGGTCCTCGAGCAGGCGCTGTTGCTGGTGGAGGAGGCCCTGGCGGAGGCGGCGCACGCGATGGCGCGCGAGATTCACCGCGAGCGAGCGAATTGACGCGGCCAACGTTGCTGGCGGCATCCGGTCAGGTTATCTCGATGACATTCGGTCGAGACGAAATTACCGGTCTCGTCAGGTTTGTTACCGCAGACGCGATTCTCCCGACGGCCGCGCTTTCGCGTAATCCGTTGGCAGGCATTTGGTTACATCGCGGCGCCGCTCAGTTGAGACGCTGGCAGCCATCTTGCGCTGTCGCACACAATCGGGCTCGTCGGCCGGGACCGGACGCGAGCGGTGACAGGGGCGGAGAACTCGACCTATCAAGGCGGTTGGCAACATGAAACAGCGTGGCAAAGCGGCGAAATCCTCGAAATCCGAGTCGACCGGTCCAGCCGAGAACGGTGCGCCATCCTGGCTGGATCGAGTCAAGGAGCAGCCGGTAGGCGACGCCGGGTTACGGGCGCAGGATCCCGACTTCTGGTCGTCACCCGAGAGCCGACCCGATGTTGAAGACCAGTCGCCGGCAGAGGCGCCCGCTGAGCCGGAGGCCGCTGCGCCCCAGGAATCCGTCGAACCGACCGACGCACCCCACGCACCTGCTGCTGTCGAAGTACCGTTCGAGTTCTCTGACGACGAGGCGCACAAGGCGCCGATGACGGACTCGAATCTCGGATCCCAACGTCCCGTCCTCGCTGAAGAGCGGATGTGGAACGTGAATCCCAGCACGGATCTTGGAGATCTCGTGCGCGGGATCCCGGAGCAGAGCCCGGGGCCTGCTTTCGAGACGAGCGTCGGACTTTCGGTAGGCGGGCTCCGGCAGGCGGCGCTCGAGATGGCACGCCGCGACGCGGACGCGGGACTGCCGGCGCTCGATGCAACGGGCCGGTCCGAGGCCGAGCAGGAGCTGAGCCAGCGGTGCCATTCTCTGTTCGCAGACTGGAGCGCGCGCGAGCGGGAGCGACTGAACAACCAGGTGGCCGTCCAGGAGGGACGCGTCACGGAGGCGCTCGGCGAAGTATCCCTCGAGGTGGATCGCTTTGAGCGAGTGACTTCTGAACTCTTCCGGCTGCAGCGGCGACTCGAGATGAATCGGTCGCACGTCGAAGCCACGATCGAGGAGCAGCATGCGGAGGAGCAAAAACAATCGGGCCATGGAGAACAGCCGCAATCGGCGGAGACCCGCAAAAAGTCTGGAGTAGCCGGATCCGGGTCGCGGGCGTTCAAGTCTCACTGGTATGCGCTGGCGATTTCGTTTCTGGGAATCGTGGAATTTCTCGCCAACGCTCCCGTATTTGGTGCGCTGCTTCCGAGAGATCCGCTCACGGAGCAGCAGATCCGCTTCGTGTCCGAGACGAGCGAGGGCTGGCTGGCCGGGGCTCAGCGGGTTGTGTCGCAGTTCATACTTCGCCCCGACGCGGCCATCCTGGCAGCCGGTGTGATCACCTTCCTGGTCGTGCTTGCCCACTTTTTCGGGCACTCGCTGCGTTCGCTGTTGTTCCAGCGCTCCGCCGAACGCTCGGGAGACACGCTGGGCACGCGATCGCCAATGGAATTCATCGTTCCGATGCTGTTCTCGGGCCTTGGTCTTGCCCTGGTACTCGGCGTTCTGTTCGAGGCCCGCGTCACCCTGGGCGAGGTATCCGCCGTTCGGTTCGTGCAGGACAGCTCGAAGATCGAAGAGATGCGTCGTGACGCGAGTTGGCTCCGCGTGGACGGCAATCTCGTGTCCGCCAACGAACAGACGAATCGGGCGGACGATCTCGAGGCTCTCGCGAAGGAGCAGCGGGAATATGCGGAGAGCATGAGCGGTCTCAGCTTCCCCATCTTCCTGCTGAACACGACGCTTGTGTTGGTGGCCATACTGGCGGCCTACTTCCACATGCGTGATCCGCGAAAGGACCGGTTCAACGAACACCCCTGGGAACGCCAGCGGCGCGACCTGGTTCAACTGGGCGATTCCGTCCAGGCCAGAATCGCCAGGGGAATGGGCCAGATGGTGCAGTCGCTGGGCGAGTACCGCGGTATGTTGTCCGAGAAGCCGTTGAAGGAAGGACCGGCGCTGGCGCATCAGCTGGAAGCGACTGTGGTCGCTTACAGGGCCGAAAACGGCCGGCTGCGGGGATTGGATCCACGGGAAATCTCGGCGTTTGCGGAGCCCGTAAAACTGGATATCGAGGTCGCGGCAAAGCACGCAGCGGACATGCGAGTTCAGGACCCGTCGTACTATGAGGCGGAGCGGGACAGGCTCACGGAACGATACGAGCGGGTGAGGGCACGGTTCACGGAGGAGGCGACGTCTTGGTAGCACGCGAGGGGCGACATCTGCTGGGGCTCTGCTGCGCAGTCGGGCTGCAGTTCGTGGCCGCGTGCGGTACGTCGGAGGGCACGGCCGCGGGCGGCGGAGAGGCTACCGAGATCACGCGCAGGCCGCCTCAACTCGTCGTGTTCGCGTACGACCGGTCGACGAGCATCTCGGGCCATCAGCTCGAAATCGCCCGACAACTGACCAACGAGCGGATCCGCAAGCTCGATCACGGAGACCGCATTGCGGCTCACCAGCTGCTGCAGCTGTCCCTCGAGGAACCGCCATTACGGTGGACACAGGATGTTCCCGCTCGCGAGTTCCAGGAGCAGGAGTTGGCTCGCGACTCGATCTCACGGAGCCGGTTTCTCCAGGATGCACAGGACTACCTCATCGCGTTTACGGATTCGACGGACCGCGAGAGCATCAACGGCACCGACATTCTATCCACGCTGCACGATGTCGCCGCCGATTTGAGGGCGGCACCCGGACGCAAGTCTGTGCTGTACATCTTCTCCGATATGCTCCAGTCGAACCGCACCATAGACATGGAAGGTCTGCGTGCGATGCCGGCATCGGATTGGGTGCAGCGTCAAAAGGCGGCGGGAACGCTGCCGGATCTCACGGGGCTGTGCGTCGTGGCGATCGGGGCACGTGTGGATACCGATGCGGCGCAACGCGTGAAACGGTTCTGGGACGAATACTTCGAAGCGACCGGAGCCAGGCTTGAAGACGCGAACTACATGCTGCGTCCCGTCATGTTGCCGGAGCATCCCTGCGGCTGAGTACCTGGACCTGATCGCCGACGCGAATCTCTCCGCTGCCGTCATGAATCACGTTCTGTCCAAACATCACGCCGCCCTCTCGCTTCCTGTATCGGGTCAGCGTACGTAGCGGTTCCTTGCCTCGCTCGCCCGTTTCGGGATCGACCGTGGTGACACTGCAGCGAGGGCAGGGCTTCACGACGCGGAATCCACACTCTCCGATCCGTATCCTCCGCCAGGTATCCTCGGAGAATGGCTCCGGACCTTCGACATAGACGTTGGGCCGGAACCGTTCGACACCGATCGGGTTGGCCAGCCGCCTGTTGAGATCCTGCAGGGATCCCGATCCGATGAGATGCAGCGGGTAGCCGTCGGTCAGCGCCGTTCGGTCACTGCTGCGTGCGTATCGAGGATTCACCGGCCGCTCGACGTCGTCCGGCA
>JAOTWC010000293.1 GCA_029863105.1 Gemmatimonadota bacterium
CCTGCGCCAGGCCGAAGTCGACCTCATCCAGCGCCAGTTCGACTACCAGCTCGGCCTTGCCCGGCTCGAAGCCCTGCTCGGCACCGACCTCAGAAACTAGCAAACTCAGAGAGAATAGACTCGATGAACAGTCTTAGATCCCGGCGGGCGCTCCTGCTCGTCGTCGTGGTAGCCGCATGTGGAACCGGGCGCGCGGACGAACGCGCCGAACTTGGTCTCGACACGTCGGTGGCCACCGTCCGCGAAGTCACTTCCACAGTGGCCGCCACCGGCACGATCGAGCCCATCCGGGTGATCGACGTGAAGTCGCAGGCGAGCGGCGAGGTAATGGAAGTCGGCGTCGAACTAGGCGATCGGGTGGATCGCGGCGACCTTCTTGTTCGGATCGACCCGCGCGATGTGAGGAATTCCTTCCAGCAGGCGCAGGCCGACCTCGAGGTCGCTCAATCCCGGTCGACGATCGCCCAGCGGCAGCTCGCACGCACAAGCACGCTGCGGGATTCGGCGGTGGTCACCGAGGAGGAATACGAGACCGCCCTGTTGGAGGCGGCGAATGCCAAAGCGTCGCTCGTCAGGGCGGAAACGAACCTCGAACTGGCAAGCGACCGGAT
Organism: Gemmatimonadota bacterium; assembly: GCA_029863105.1. Lineage (GTDB taxonomy): Bacteria > Gemmatimonadota > Gemmatimonadetes > Palauibacterales > Palauibacteraceae > JARFPW01. Next base: position 612 of record JAOTWC010000293.1, read on the forward strand.
GAACGATGTCGTCGTCACGGCACCCATCGCCGGCACCGTCGTGGAGAAGACGGTCGAGGAAGGCCAGATCATCACCTCCGCCATGGAGGTATCGGGTGGCACGATTCTGCTGCGCATGGCCGATCTGAACGAGGTGCAGGTGCGGACTCTCGTCGATGAGACGGACATCGGGGCGATCAAGCCGGGGCTCCCTGCCACGATCAAGGTGGAGGCGTACCCGGATCGGGAATTCGCAGGCGAGGTGCTGCAGATTGAGCCGCAGGCCGTCGTCGAGCAGAACGTGACGCTGTTCGCGGTCCTCGCACGCATTCGCAACGAAGAAGATCTGCTCCGGCCGGGAATGAACGCCGATGTCGAGATGCTGATCGGCAAGCGGCCGGACGTCCTTACGCTCGAGAACGCCGCGATCAAGATGCCCGACGAGGCACGCCAGCTGGTGGTAGCTCTCGGACTGGACGAGGCGCTGCTCGAACAGAAGGTCCAGGCGCCGGAGGACGAGAGTGCGCCGGTGGACGATGCGCCTGCCGGCGAAGGCGAGGAAGACGGGCTTCCCACGATGGCCCAGATCCAGGCGATGTCGAACGACGAACGCCGCGAGATGTTCATGAGCCTCACGGCCGCCCAGCGTAACCAGTTGATGCAGCGGGCGGCCGAGGCGAGGGAGGCGGAGCAACGCGAGGCGAGACAGAATCCGGCCCGCCCCAAGGAGGCCTTCGTGTTCGTATACGACGAATCCGGAGCGCTGACGCTCCGGCCCGTTATGATCGGCCTCAGCAGCTGGGAGTACACCGAAGTCGCAGCGGGCCTGTCCGAAGGCGATGAGATCGTGCAGGTGCCTCTCGCCTTGATCCAGCAGCGCGATATGCTCGAGCGCGTCCGCAGCCGAACAGCCATTCCGGGCGTGAGTCGGGGCTAGAGCGCTCTTCCGAGGAACGAAACATGTTGTTTGCCGAAGTCATACGCGTCGCCCTGGCGGCGATCAACGCCAACAAGATGCGCAGCCTTTTGACGATGCTGGGTATCGTGATCGGTGTGGCGGCCGTGATCACGATGGTCGCGCTCGGCACGGGCGCCCAGCGAGCTGTTCAGGCGCAGATCGACGCGCTCGGGACCAACGTGCTGACGGTTCGCGCAGGCCAGGCATTCTTCAGAGGTGCTCGCGGAGGAAACGCCAGGCTGACCGTCGACGAAGCGTTTGCCGTCGGCTCGGCCGAGTCCATCGTCTCCGTGGCTCCCGAGATGTCGTCCAACATGCAGGTAGAGTATGGACGGTCCAACGCGAACCTCCGGATTACCGGCACGACGCCCGAATTTCAGGAGGTAAACCACTACGAGATGGCAGCCGGCCGTTTCTTCGACGAAGAGGAGAACAGGGGTCGACGGAGGGTCGCAGTCGTGGGTGGAGACGTGCCCGAAGTTCTCGGCACCACGGCGCTGCAGCTCATCGGTCAAAAGATCTCCATCGCCAACAACACGTTCGAGGTCATCGGCGCGGTTGAACCGAAGGGAGGCTCCGGCTGGTTCAACCAGGACGAGCAGATCTTCGTCCCGATTTACACGGCCCAGTTTCGCCTGATGGGCACGGACCGTTTGGGATCATTCAACGTCACCGTCGGAAACGGCGCATCGACGACCCTTGCCATGTCGCAGATCGAGGCAATTCTCCGACGCGAACATCGATTGCGCGTCGGCGAGGCCAATGATTTCTGGGTGATGGATCGGGCGGAGCTCATGGGGACGCAGCAGGAAACCACGCAAACGTTTACCTATTTGCTTGCCGGGATCGCCCTCGTCAGCTTGCTGGTCGGAGGGATCGGCATCATGAACATCATGCTCGTCTCCGTTACGGAGCGAACCCGGGAGATCGGTATTCGCATGGCCCTCGGCGCCACGCGAAGCGCCGTGCTGACACAGTTCCTTCTCGAGGCACTGACCCTGTGTCTCGTTGGTGGCGTGATCGGAATTGGAGTTGGCATCGGGGCCTCTCAACTACTGAGCGCTCTGGCCAACTGGAACACGTCGGTTTCGGGCCTGGCGGTAGCCATGGCCGTGGTGTTTTCTCTCACCGTCGGGCTGTTCTTCGGCATCTGGCCGGCACGGAGAGCGGCCAGCCTGGACCCGATCGAGGCTCTGCGATGGGAGTAGGGACCCCTCCGTGAGCCTCGTCCCGATGTCGTCGCTGCCGTCCGAAGCCCGGACCTGGTGCTACGGTGCTTCGGTCCAACCGACGGAGGAGGCCCTGCGGCTGGTCGGAAAGGAGCTCGCTGC
>JAOTWC010000019.1 GCA_029863105.1 Gemmatimonadota bacterium
GCGGCGATGCGATACCGGTCGCGCGTAATCTCGAAGTCCTGACGGCGTGCATCCATCTGTCGATTCGCCACGCCCTCCAGGGCCTGGGCCCGCAGCGCATCGAAATAGGCGACCTTGACCCGCCGCACGACATCGCTCGACGTCGCCGCGAGGCGGTAGTCGGCCGCTTCCCGCCGCGCCCCGCCGGCACCGAGGTTGGCAAACTGATCGGCACCCAGTCTGAGGCCGAAGTTCAGGCCGGTGGAGTTGTTCTTGTTCACATCGTCGATCGGTTCGTCCAGCACCGTCGTCGTCCCGTCCGGATTCTGGAACGTGATCGTGCTGAACTCCGTGCGGCCCACGGACGCGCTCGCGCTCGCCGTGGGGAGAAGTGCTCCCCAGTCCGCCCACCTGCTGGCCGCGGCGGCCGAGGCGGAGGCTTCGGCCGCCGCCATGTCCGGGTTGTGGAGCAATGCGGTGCGGATCGCTTGTTCGAGCGGCAGAGTCTGCTGGCCAGCGGCAGCGGAGGGAGACATCAGCAGTGCGAAGCCCAGGAGGAGCGCGGCCCGGTTCATGGATTCTCGCCTCCCTCGCCCAGCATCCGATCGACGGAAACCCGGGCGTCGTGGCTGAGCGTCGTGTGTCCTCCCGTCAACACGACCTCGCCGGGTTCGACGAAATCCTCATCGTCGTCGGGTCCCGGCGCGACGATCTCGACGAACTCTTCGTTTTCCAGACCCAGCAGCACGTAGCGCCACTTGGCGCGCCCCGTCGTCTTCCCCTCCTCGTCGGGTTGGAACACGAAGACGACGTCTCTCCGGTTGCGCTCCACGACGGCTTCCTTCGGGATGGATACCCGGTCCTCGTACAGGCGCCCCGCGATCCGCACCAGGGTGTGCATGCCGGGGAGAATCCGGGCCTCGGGATTCTCCAGGCGCACGGTCACGCGACTGTACCGGCTCTCCGGGTTGACCACGGGATTCAGAGTGACCACTCGACCGCGAAACGACTCGCCGGGAAACGCCGTGAACCGCACGGTCGCCTCGCGGCCCACGTCGAGCGCGGCGATCTCGCTCTCCAGCACCTGGACATCGATGTCGATGCGGGACACGTCGACCACCGTGGCCACGGAATCTCCCACCGACAGGCGTGAGCCGACGTCGACGGCAAGGTTGGCCACGCGACCGGCATACGGAGCTCTGATCTCCGTTTTCGCCAGGTCGTACTCCGCGTGCGCGACGCGCGCTTCCGCTCCCGCGACACCGCTGCGGATGCGGGCCAGCCGCTGTCGCTCGGCCAGTATCGTCGGATCGTCGATCTGGTCGTCGCCGAGCGTCAGGTCCTGATACTCGGCCTGGGCCTGTTCGAGCTGGCCTTGCGCCTCTCGCAGATCCAGTCGATACACCTGCGGATCAACCTGGACGAGCAGTTGTCCGCGCTGAACGAACTGCCCTTCCCGCACCGCCACCGCCGTGACAGGACCGCTCACCTCGGCCTGCAGGGGCGCGGAACGTATGGCGGCGGCCTGGCCTTCCGCCGATACCCAGATCGTGAACGTCCCCTTGCCCGCTCGCGCCGCCTCCACCGGTACCGCCACGCCCGCCGCAAAGGCGGCGCCGGCGGTCGAGGCGGCCGCGCCACGCGCCGAGTCCACCACCGCCGAGGCGGCGCCGTCCCCGGTCTCCGCATCGGACGCCTGCGTGTCTCGCAGCCTGAGATACACGCCTCCCAGAAGCATCCCTCCGACCACGAACACGCCTATCGTCACGAGATGACGAGATTTCATCCGCAACCGTCCCGTCCTTGGGTGCAGGGTACCCGCGCAACCGTTGTTCGGCTGCGCAGAACATATCGGAAATCTGGATCAACTTAACGTCAAACTGGTCGCGTCAATCGTTCCTTATGACATACACGTCAGTGGGTTGGTTGCATCGATGCTCAGCCGGGCAGAAACCAGAAACCCATGCCGAGAATCAGGTAGACGGCGAGCAACTGGACGCCCTCCATCCAGTGTGATTCCCCGTCCTGCGAGATCAGAGCCATGATTCCGACCGACAGTCCCACGGCAACGACTTCAAACGGCGTGAATACCAGGTCCATCGGAGCCGGACCGATGACGTAGCTGAGAAACACGAGCAGTGGCGAGACGAACAGGGCGATCTGCATCGACGATCCGACAGCGATGTTCACCGCCAGGTCCATCTTGTTTCTGATCGACATCAAGATCGCCGTCGAATGCTCGGCCGCGTTGCCGATCAGCGCGACCAGGATCACCCCGACGAACACCTCGCTCATGCCCAGGTCATCCGCCGCGGCTTCGACGGCGCCCACGAGCGCCTCCGACATCAGGCCGACCAGAGCGGCTGAACCCACGAGGAGCACCAGCGCGCTCCGCGCCGTGCCCACCGGCGAGAGGTGCTCCCCCGCATCGCCTGCCCGCACGCCGTCCGGAACTCCATGACGGTGGGCTTCGGCCGCGGCTCCGAGATACAGGTGAGAGTGGGTTTTCAGGCTGAACACGAGGCTGAGCACGTACGTGGCCATCAGAACGATCGAGATGTCCCGACTCAACGTCAGCTCCGTACCGGCCGGCACATCGGCCACGGCATGGAAGATCGCAGGAATCACGAGGCCGATCGCGCTGAGCACGAGCAGGGTCGCGCCCAGGCTGGCGGCCGTCTTGTTGAACGTCTGGACGGGATGGCGCAGGCCACCGAGCAGGGCGCCGAGCCCGAACACGAGCAGGACGTTTCCGATGATCGACCCGGTCAACGACGCCTTCACGACGTCCTGCAGGCCCGCCTTCAGGGCAAATCCGGCGATGATCAACTCCGCGGCGTTACCGAACGTCGCGTTGAGCAGTCCCCCCAGGCCCGCACCCACATGCTCCGCGAGCCGCTCCGTCGCCCGGCCCATGTAACCCGCCAGAGGAATGATCGCGATGCCGGCCGACAGGAAGATCGGTGTACCATGAACCCCCAGCACGAACTCGAGGACGAGGGTGATCGGCACGAACACCAGCAGAACGGCAAGCGCGTTTTCGAGGCGGAACCAGCGGGCCACGGAGACTCCTGTCGTCGGCGTCGAGGCCCGGGGCATGGGCCGGTTGCGGGACGCTATTCACGAGCGCACCCGGATGCAACGAGTAGAAGGAGCGAAGTAAGGTGCCGTCCGGATTCGAACCGGAGTAGGGGGCTTTGCAGGCCCCTGCCTAACCGCTCGGCCACGGCACCATCCGCCGTCCAACCCAGTGGCGGGCACCCATCGTATCGACGCGATGCGGCTCCGGAAAGGGAACGCCTATTGTGCGGGACCGGCTGCCGCCAGGAGTTCCTCGGCATGCCTCCGCGACGTGTCACTGTCGGGATCGCCGCCCAGCATGCGTGCGACTTCGCCCACTCGCTCAGCTCCCCGCAGCGTGATCGCCCTCGTTTCCGCCATGCCCCGGGCATCCGATTTCTCCACCCGCAAATGGCTACTGGCGCGTGAAGCGATCTGAGCCAGGTGTGTGACCACGAACACCTGGTGTCCCTCCGCCACTTCGGCGAGCCTGGCCGCCACCTGATGCGCTACCCGGCCGCCAACACCCGCATCGATCTCGTCGAACACCAGACAGGGGACCGGATCCACGCCGGCCAGGACGGTCTTCAGGGCGAGCATCACCCGGCTCAATTCCCCGCCCGAGCTCACGCGCGACAACGGGCCAGGATCGAACCCCTGATTCAGGCTCACCCGAAATTCCGCCAGCTCCGAGCCCGAAGGCCCGATGGTCTCGCGAGGCTCCAGGCAGACGCTGAACCTCCCGCCGTCCATGCCGAGGGACGGCAGCAGGTTCATGACCTCGTGTTCGAGACGCGAGGAGGCCGCCCGCCGCCGCTCTGTGAGGATCGTGGCCACCCGGCCCAGGGACGTCCGGGCCTCCTGCTCCTCTCCCGCGAGCCGACGCAACTCCAGGTCTGACGTGTCAATCGCCTCCAGCTCCTCACGAATCTTCTCCGCCTCGGCGAGAATTTCGTCGACGGATCCGCGGTACTTCCGCTTCAGCTGGTCGATGGCTGACAGCCGTTCCCGCATCACCTCGAGCCTTGCCGGGTCGTGCTCCACCCTGCCGTGGTAGGCTGCCAGGCGCCGGCCCAGTTCGTCAACCGCCCTCAGAGCCGTCTCGTGCAGATCCGCGAGATCCTGCGCCGACGGATCGATCCGGATGAGATCGCCCAGGCGGCGTCCTTGCTCGCCGAGTCGATCCAGCAGCGCCTCGTCCCCCCCGTACAGAGACTCCGCCAGCGTTCCCGACAGCTCCAGCAGCTCCTCCGAATGCTCGAGGCGCCGCACCTCGATCCGCGTCTCCTCTTCTTCCCCCGTCCTCAGGTCCGCGTCGTTGATCTCGCCGAGCTTGAATCGCAGAAAGTCGGCCCGTTCGCGTATGCTGTCCACTCGCTCCGAAAGGGCTTCGCGCCGCTCGATCAGGCCGGCCAGTCGGGCGTGCGCCTCCTCCACTGCCCGAACTTCCTGCGAAGCGGCCGCGAATTCGTCCAGCATCGCCTGCTGCACGGGTCGTGAGAGGAGTGCCTGATGCTCATGCTGGCCGTGAAGATCGACGAGCATCGCCGCGAGGCCCTTGATCAGGCCGGCCGTGACGGGAGTGCCGTTGATCCAGGCCCGGTTCCGCCCTTCCCGTTGGACTTCGCGCCGAATGATGATCCATCCCTCCGCGGCCTCGATTCCCACCTCGTCACAGTGGCGCGCGATGGCCGGGTGCCCGCTGATATCGAACCGGCCCTCGACGGAGGCACTCTCCTCACCCGCCCGCACGACGTGGGAGCTCGCCCTCTCCCCCAGCAACAGGGACAGGGCGCCGACGAGCAGGGACTTTCCGGCGCCGGTCTCACCCGTCAGCACGGTGAGGCCCGGACCGAACTCCAGGCGGACGTCCTGAACGACGGCATAGTTGCGGACGCGCAGCTCGGTCAGCACCGGGTCATTCCTCGTCGGGGCGCACGTCACCCCAGCGCAGCTTGCGGCGGAGTACGGAGAAGAAGCTGTCGTCCGGCAGGCGCAACAGCCGCAGCGAGTGGGGTGAGCGCCGGATCGACACGCGGTCTCCCCCCGCCAGTTCAACCTGTGCCTCGCCATCGACGGACACGAGCGTACCCCGCATGCCGCTGAGGATGTCGATCTCGATCGTCGAATCCGCCCCGACTACGAGCGGCCGGATGGCCAGGGAATGGGGGCAGATGGGCGCCGCGACGATCGCATCGAGAGAGGGAACGAGGATCGGACCGCCCGCGGACAGGCTGTAGGCGGTCGATCCGGTCGCAGTGGACAGGATGATTCCGTCGGCGCTGTACTGGCCAACGGCATCACCGTCGATCCACACTCGCATGCGGAGGAGCCGGGCCGCACCGCTCTTGTGGACGACGGCGTCGTTGACGGCGTACCAGGATCGCCCGACCGCCCGAACCTCCAGCGCCAGCCGCTTGTCCTCGACGAGGGTGCCCGACTTGAGGTGCTCGAGCATTTCTTCGAGCCGGTCGAGGGGTCCAGCCGTGAGAAAGCCCAACTTGCCCAGGTTGCAGCCGAGCACCGGCAGCCCGTGCGGTCCTGCCAGGCCGGCGCCCCGCAGCAGCGTTCCGTCTCCGCCAAGCGTCAGCAGGGCATCCAACTCTCCGAGATGCGAGTCGAGATCCGGCCATTCCGCATCCGCGGCGGACCGCACGACCTCGTCGGCGAACAGCTGAAAGACGGAGTCCCCTGCCGCCAGCCGCACGCGGTCGACCACGGCGGGCAGGTCCGGATAGCCCGGGGATCCGACGAGTCCTACTCGCATCTCAATGTCTCCTCGCGAGAATCCAGTCGGCGATCAGGCGAAGATCGTGCGGTTGAGGCAATCCGTCGAGTTCTACCTCCGCCGCCCGTACGAGCTCGCGGCTCAGGCGCTCCGCTTCCGGGAGACCGTGTACACCGGGATATGTAGCCTTCTGCAGCACCGAATCCCTCCCACTCACCTTGCCCAACTCGTCGGTCGTACCGCGCAGATCAAGAATGTCGTCGATCGCCTGAAACGCCAGACCAAGCCGCATCCCGAAGCGTTCCAGTCGATCCACGTGTTTCCTGCTCCCGCCCGCCGCGACAGCCCCCATCGCGGCTGAGGCCGCGATCAACCGGGCCGTCTTGCCTTCGTGGATCTGCTCGAGCTCGTCGGGCGAGACGGCCCGGCCCTCGGCGCGAAGGTCCAGGAGTTGGCCGCCGACCATGCCCTGCCCGCCCGCCGCCGCCGTCAATCGCGCCACGAGATGGTCGGACTGCTCCGCGGACAGGCCCAGTGGACCGCTTGCCAGCCCCACGGCCTGCACGGCCAGTGGCATCATCGCCGCGCCGGCGAGCACGGCGGCCGGCACGCCGTACACGACGTGCAACGTGGGCCGGCCCCTTCGGAGCACGTCGTCGTCCATGCACGGCAGGTCGTCATGAACCAGAGAGTAGGCGTGCACGAGTTCCACGCTGCAGGCCATCCGAGTGGCGTTCTCGGCCTCGCCGCCCGTGGCTTTGAATGCCGCCATGAGGAGGAGCGGTCGAATCCTCTTGCCCGGTGCCAGCACGGCGTACCGGATCGGTTCTGCCAGTTCACTCGGTACGTCTGCCAACAACTCGTCAAGCAGACCCGGCAAGGTCGCGTCCACCTGATGTTGATACCAGGCGATCGGATCAGATTGGAAACCGGCTGCTGTCATGGAGTGCCCGTCCCATCCGCCTCCTCGCGGACGGGCGCTTCGAAACCGATCGCCTCGAGGTCACCCCCGGCCGATTCGATCAGCTCTTCCACACGCCCCTCGGCGGCGTCCAGCAGTCGACCGGCGTCCCTGAGACAGGCGACGCCCCTCTCGAACAGCGACAGGGCTTCATCGAGTTCGAGATCCTCCGCGCCCAGACGGTCGACGACGGACTCGAGATCCGTGAGCAGTTGCTCGAACGTGGCCGTGGGTGGCGTTCGCTCACTCATGCGACGCCTGCTTCGACTCTGTGCGGCACCGGAGCCTGCCATCGACGACCCGGAGATTGAACACCTCGCCGATGTCGAACATCCCGATGTTTCGCTTCACCCGCGCCTCCTCATCCAGTGGCACCGCGTAGCCGCGCGCCAGTGTCCCCAACGGGCTGAGCGCATCCAGTCTGCCGCTCGCACGGGCAGTCCGATCCCGCCGCTGCCGCAAAGCGCCGTGAACGCCGGTATCGAGTCCACCGGCTGCGATCCTCGCCCGTTCGCGCCCGCGGCGCGTCCGCCGCCTCAGCTTGTCAATCAGCGTGCCGGCCCGAGCCCGCAGTTCACCCAGGAGAACATCCGTATCCGGCACAACTGTCTCACCGGCGGCCGATGGCGTAGCCGCGCGGACGTCGGCTACGAGATCGGCGATCGTGATATCGATTTCGTGCCCGACGGCCGACACGGTCGGGATCGGGCAGGACGCAATCGCTCGCGCCACGACTTCCTCATTGAATGCCCACAGATCCTCGACCGAACCGCCGCCGCGCGTAAGGATCAACACGTCACACCCTCCGTGACGCACGAGGCGATCCACGGCCGCTGCAATGCTCGCACCGGCGCCCGTTCCCTGAACACGACAATCCGAAATCAGCAGCCGCGCCCACGGCGCACGTCGGCGCACGACCGTAAGCACATCTCGCAACGCCGCACCCGACCGGGAGGTGACGATACCGATCCGACCGGGAACGCGAGGAAGCGCCCGCTTGCGCTTGGGATCCAGCAGGCCCTCCGCGGCCAGCTTGGCCCTCAGCTTCTCGAACGCCAGGCGCCATAGCCCTTCGCCCTCGGCCCGCAGCTCGCGCACGACCAGCTGGTAGCTTCCGCGCGCGCCGTACACCGTAGGTTGCCCGAAGGCTGCCACTTTCATGCCCTCCTCCGGGTGCGCAGGCAGGCGGCTCAAATCCGACCGCCAGATCACACACGATATCTGGGCGGTGTCGTCGCGCAGGCTGAAATAGCAATGGCCCGAGCGGTGGGGCCGCCAGTTCGATATTTCACCCCCCACCCACAGCCACCCGACCGCGCCCTCCACAAGGCGACGCACGCGCTCGTTGAGCTCGGCTACCGGCAGGGCAGACTCGGGCGCACGGCCCGGCTCCGGAGTCGGCTCCGGAGTCAGCGCCGCCGCCGGCTGCGGCGCGGAAGGCTCGGGAGGCGGCGGTTCCTGCGCCGGCGGGCCGCCGAACAGGGGTATCTGGCCGGCGTTCACGGCCCGGACTTCGTCACGCGCCGGCGAGCCTGTCTGCGGCGGTCGCCGTGTTGCTGAGCAACATCGCGATCGTCATCGGACCGACGCCCCCGGGAACCGGTGTGATCCAGGAGGCCTTCTCCGCCACCTCGTCGAACGCGACGTCGCCGACGAGCCGGTAGCCCTTCGGAGCCGACGGGTCGTCCACCCGATTCACGCCGACATCGATTACGACCGTGCCCTCCGATACCATGTCTGCGGTAACCGACTCAGGTCGACCGACGGCGACCACCAGCAGTTCCGCCTGCCTGGTGATTGCTCCCAGATCGGCCGTCCGGCTGTGTGCCATCGTGACCGTGGCGTTGGCACAGGGTCCCTTTTGCGACAGGATCGCCGCCATCGGACGTCCGACGATGTTCGAGCGCCCGACGATCACGGCGTGCTTGCCCGCCGGGTCGAAGCCGATGTGCTCGAGCATCACCTGGACTCCGGCCGGTGTGCAAGGTCGGAAGGCCTCCCGGTCCCCACTCGTCATCCGCCCCACGTTGATCGGATGGAATCCGTCGACGTCTTTTTCCGGGCGGATGCGCTCCATCACCGTTCGCTCGTCGACCTGGGCCGGAAGCGGCAACTGAACGAGAATTCCGTGGACGCCGGGATCCGCATTCCATTCATCCAGGATGGCCAGAATCTCGTCCTGCGTGGCCTGCGGCGGCAGTCGCTTGTCGATCGTCCGCATACCGACCTCGTCCGCGGCCCGTTGTTTCATCCCGACGTATACTCTGGACGCCGGATTTTCCCCCACCAGCATGACGGCGAGGCAGGGCTGGATTCCCGACTCGTTCAGTAGTTCGACCTGCTCGCGAACCGACCTTCTCACCTCAGCCGCGATCGCCTTGCCGTCGATGATTTGCGCCGACACTCACACCTCCGCTGTTCAGCGGGCGAAGTTCACCGACCGTGATTCGCGAACGACCACGACCTTGATCTGGCCCGGATATTGAAGTTCTTCCTCGATCATACGAGCCGTCTGCTCACTGATCTCCGACATCCGATCGTCATCGACTTGCTCGGGCATCACCATCACGCGGATCTCACGGCCCGCCTGGATCGCATAGACCTTGGCGACGCCCGTGTGTGACCGCGCGATCTCCTCCAATTTTTCGAGTCGCTTCACGTAGAGTTCGAACGACTCGCGCCGCGCGCCCGGACGGGCTCCGCTGATCGCGTCTGCCGCGGTGACCAGGAAGGTCTCAGGGTAACGGGCGGGTTCTTCGCCGTGGTGGGCGCGGATCGCGTTCAACACCGCGTCCTTCTCTCCCACGCGCTTGCACAGATCGTAGCCGATCTCCACGTGGCTCCCCTCCTGGACATGGGTGAGCCCCTTTCCGATGTCATGCAGCAGACCCATTCGCTTGCAAAGATCGGCGTCGAGGCCGAGCTCCGCCGCCATCGTCGCTGACAGAAGAGCTACCTCGCGTGCATGTGCCAGCTGGTTCTGCCCATAGCTGGTCCGGAATTTCAGGTTGCCGAGTACGTCTATGAGCTGTCCGTTGAGATCGTGAATGCCGAGTTCATAGAGCAGTTCGTCGGCGGCTTCACGCATCTTGGCCTTGACGTCCGTCGACGCTTTCTCGACCATCTCCTCGATTCGACCAGGATGGATCCGGCCGTCCGTCACGAGCCGCTCAAGGGCGATCCGCGCGACTTCACGTCGGATGGGATCGAAGCTCGACAGGATCACCGCCTCGGGAGTATCGTCGACCACGACGTCGACTCCCGTGGCGGCCTCGAATGAACGGATGTTCCTCCCCTCCCTGCCGATAATCCGACCCTTCATGTCATCGCTCGGCAGGGGAACGACGGAAACCGTAATCTCGGAGGAATGATCCACCGCGAGGCGCTGCACGGACATCGCGATGATCTTCCGGGCCTCCCGTTCCGCATCCCGGCGCGCCTGCTCCCGAATCTCACGCACGGTCTGCGCCGCATGTGCCCGGGCTTCGTCCTCGATTCCGCTGATCAGCGTTTCGCGGGCCTGTTTGGCGGACATGCCGGCCACCTTCTCGAGGTTGCGCTCGAGCTCAGCCCCACGCTTCGACAGGCTTGCCTCAGCAGATTCCAGCTTCGAGCGTCGCGCCCCGAGTTCCTCCTCCCGCTCCGCGAGCTTCTCCGCCCGCTGATCGAGCTGCTCGATCCTCAACCCCATGCTCTCGTCCCGCTCGACGGCTCGCTTTTCAGCCTTCTCGAGCTCTCTACGGCGGCCTTCCAGGTCGGCGAGAGCTTCTTCCTTGACGCGGTAGCCCTGTTCTTTGGCTTCGAGGGTGGCGGTCCGGCGGATGGTATCTGCTTCCTGGCGCGCCGTCTGGAGGATGGACTGAACTTCAGCTTCCGACAGCGCCCTCAATCTCGCCGTCCGGCGGGCCTCGAATAGTCTTCCGGCTCCCAGTCCGGCGAGGAGGCCTGCGACGAGCGTTCCGGCTGCTATGCCGAGAGTAACAGCATCCATAGGCCGACTCCGTCGCATCTATCGTTAAGGGATTCCGAACCACGGCTCCCGGTAATTCAGGCACAAAAAATCCGGCGGAACTGGCATCCGCCGGATCAGGCACCCGCCGTCGACTCCCTGCTCTGGCTCAAACGCCGACACAAATCTGCCGGGACTCTGACCTGCTCGCAAGCCGTCAGGAACCCAATTCGGCCTGCGCTGCCCCCCTGTTCAAGGCTTCTTCCACCCTCTCACGAAGATCGCCGATACGCTGATGTACGGTATCGACCTGCTCGTCACGCGCCGCCCTGGCCTGAAACAGCTCGTCCGTGATCTGCATCGCGGCGAGGATTGCTGCTTTGTGCGGTTCGGACACGCGAGCCGACACATGTACGGCATTGACACGCTCATCGACGTACTCCGCACAGGCGCGCGTGTAGTCCTCGCCCGCCTCGGAACGGAGAGCGTATTCTTCCCCGAAAATTGTGACGCGAACCGCCGACTTGGATGTGTCGCTCACGGCTTTCCTCCGGCTAGGATGCCTCGTCCTCCATGACGACCAGACGGCTGCGAATTCGGCCGGCCCGCTGCCGGGCCTCCCGGATCACCTCGCGCAGTCGTTGGTTCTCTTCCGACAACTCGCCAAGTCGTTCCTCGAGATTCGCGGGCTGGCCCGGCTTGACTCCCGAAGCCTTCAGCGTCTTCTCGAGTTTGCCACGCCGATCCTCCGCCGTCGCGACGCGCTGACGCATCGCGTCCAGCTCTTCGATCAGCGCACCGACAGCCCGTTCGAGCGCCTCCAGTTCCCGCGCAACGACCGCGCTGTCAGGATTCCCTGACTCGGACATCAAGTTCCTCCCTTAGCTTCGTGACGATCCTTTCCACACAGGCCTCGACCTCGCCATCCGTCAGCGTTCGGTCGGCGGCCCGAAAGACGAGTCGCCATGCGATGCTGCGGCCCCCGTCTGCCGCACCGGCCGCCTCGTAGACGTCGAACACCCGCAACGACTCGAGCTCGGTCGGCGCTGCGTCTCGAATCGCGGCCTCGACGGACGACGCCGTCACACCCGCCGGAACCAGGAGCGCGAGGTCCCGGCGCGTTGATGGGTAGGTCGGCAGCTCCCGAAACGGGGCACCACGCCTCAGGCCCACGGCGTTCAGCCGAAACTCAGCCGCGAAGGCCGCACCCGCCCACGGCGGTGAATCGACCGCGTCCGATCGGATTGCCCCCGCCACTCCCACGAGTGCGTCCCCGTCGAACATGGCGATCCGATCGTCGCCGAGCCAGCCATCCAGCCCGAACCCCGGCGTCTCGCCTGCCGGCAATCCAGGGCGCAGGACGACCTCGGGCAGCAGGTCGGATATCTGTTCCGTCACTCCGAGCAGGTCCCAGATATCCGTGTCTTCGGCCGTCGCACTCCAGTGCTCTGACCGGCTCGCGCCCGTCATTACCAGCGCGACGCGCACTTCCTCGTCGTAGCGATCCCTTACATCGGACTCCGCTGAGACGGCAGGCAGCCGGCGAAACACCGTTCCGATTTCGAACAGCCGAATCGCCCTGTGACCACGCGAAAAATTGTGCTCGAGACGATCGATCAGCGGAGGCACGAGGTCCGTCCGAAGAACGGACTCCGTCTCCGACAGCGGGTTCAACAGCTTCACGCAGTCAGCACGGGCCCTCCTCGCCGCCACCATCGGAAGTCCGCGCGCTTCCAGAAAGCCGCGTGCCGTCAACAACCGCGAGATCCTGTCGCGCCGCAGCCACATCGGGTCGTCCGGCACCGTGGTGGGTCGAAATGACCTGCTCTCATCGGGAAAGCTCTCATACCCGTACAGGCGCGCCACTTCCTCCAGCAGATCCACTTCCCGCCGCACGTCGTTTCGCCAGGACGGGATGCGCACGCGCAATTCCGGTTCGGGCGAATCAGCGCTCGGATCCCCGAACTCGAACCCCAGGGGTTTGAGCAGGCCCACGATCTGCTCGCCCGACAAACGCAGGCCCAGCACACGT
>JAOTWC010000294.1 GCA_029863105.1 Gemmatimonadota bacterium
ACCTGCAAGTACGCAGGTGTTACGCGCCACGAGTGTCTCACATGCCACGAAGCTCTCAGGCGCCACACGCAGCACGGCATCGAGCACGGCATCGGATATCTGGTCCGACACCTTGTCGGGATGTCCCTCGGTCACCGACTCCGAGGTGAACAAATGGCTGTTCATGCTCGCATTCAAATCCATCTCATGAGGAGCGCGCCAACCTATCGGGCTCCTACTCACCCGACAACCGTCCGCCCCCGCCGACGGATACTCCCGCCTGCGCCAGCATCTGTTCGATCGCCGCTCGACACGCATCCGCGCTCGTCCATCTGACAGACGACACGAGTGCCGTGAGATCGGCGACCGACAAGGCTCTCGCGACCTCGCGCTGCTCGGCGAGGCTACCCACCGAAACACTGAACCTCGTGAATCCGCATCCGACCAGCAGCGCCATCCCGACGGGTTCTCCCGCCAGCTCGCCGCACACACTCACTTCGAGCCCGTGTTCGGCGGCCGACGCCGCCAGTCGGCGGTACATTCCGAGAAGCGCAGGGTGCGCGGCATCGAACAGACCCGCCAGCCGTGCGTTCCCTCGATCCGCCGCCAGGACGTATTGCGTGAGATCGTTGGTCCCCAGGCTCAAGAAATCCACCAGCGGCGCCAGGCTGTCGACCTGCTCGAGAGCCGCCGGCGTTTCGATCATGACCCCCAGCGGCAGCCGCTCGTCGGGCGCCTCCGACCCGAGCGAATCATAGACTTCGTCCAGGAGCGCCTGTGTACGAACGACTTCGTCGATCGATGTGATGAACGGCAGGAGGATCCTCATCGAGCCATACCGCGACGACCGCACGGCAGCGCGAAGCTGATTCCGGAACAGTTCCGGGAGATCGAGACACACGCGGATCGCGCGCCAGCCGAGATACGGATTCTCCTCCAGGGGCATCGGCAGGAACAGCGGAAACTTGTCTCCTCCAATGTCAAAGGTCCTCAGCGTCACTTCCCGCCCGGGCATCGCCTCCAGCGCGGAGCGGTACGCCTGCAGTTGCTCCTCCTCAGTCGGAATCTCGCGGTGTCCGATCACGAGAAACTCCGACCGCAAGAGTCCGATGCCCTCCGCACCCAGTCGTCTCGCTCGCGATATTTCGTCGGGACGGTCTACGTTTGCCTGAATCGTTATGGCCACGGCGTCGCGGGTGGACACAGGCCCTTCGGCCGACGCCTCGCTCGTGGCACGCCTTTCGGATACCTGGACGGACCGGCGACGAAACGCCTCCACCTCGTCGGCGGACGGATCGAGGATCAGTCGCCCGCTCTGACCGTCCATCAGCAGCTGAGCTCCGTGCGACAGGCAATCGAGTTCGGCACCGACGCCCACGACAGCCGGCAATCCGATCGACCGGGCGATGATCACGGCATGGCCACCGCGAGAGCCGCCGGCCGTGACGAATCCCACGACCTGATCGGTGTCGATGGTCGCAGCCAGGCTGGGCGGGAGGTCACGCGAGACGAGGATCGCCGGCTCTCCCGTTCCCTCGGGCAACCGGGGCTCCTCCACGCCCAGCAGGCGCGACAGCACCCGCAGCCGAACGTCCTGCAGGTCCGCCAGCCGGTCGAGTACCATGGCGTGGCCGGAGTCCAGCATCCGCACTCTGTGCTCGAGCATCTGCAACTCGAACGCTCGCTCCGCCGAAAGGTAGTTCTCGGCAATGTATGACCGCGTGCCCTCGACAAGGTCGGGATCCTCGACCATGTATGCCTGGGCTTGGAACACCTTGCCTTCGAACGGTCCGAGCCTGAGTCCGGCCTCCTCGCCCAGCGATGCGAGCCGGGTCACCGCTTCCGCCCGGGCGGTATCGAACCGCTCGACCTCGGCCGCGACTTCGTCCGGGCGGATCGTGCGGTGGGGCACGGCCGCGATCTCCCAGTCCAGCCGGCAGACGACACCAAGCGCCCGACCCGGCGACGCCCCGACACCTTCCACGATGCGGGTCACGAGTCGTCATCCTCCCACATGGACGGTTCGGCCAGCTCCTCGCCAAACCCCGTCTTCACCAGCGCCACGAGTGCTTCGACCGCCTCGACGCTATCCGGCCCCGAGGCCGACACCCTCAATACGACACCACATTCAGCGGCCAACATCATCACGCCCATTATGCTCTTGCCGTTCACTTCCAGATCGCCCTTCGCCAGAAAAATGTCCGACGCGTACCGGCTCGTCAGCTTGACGATGTCGGCCGCGGGGCGCGCGTGAAGGCCCAGCAGGTTCGGTATCCGCACGTTGCGGGACTCTCTGCGCTCACTCGGCTCGATATTCACCGTCCTTGGCCCGCGATCGCGAGCAGTATCCATACGACCGGCAGGGCCATGAACAGTCCGACCGCCAGACGTCCGAACTGGTTCGGCCATCGAAATGCCGGGATCGCCGTCAGCCCGGCTGCCAGCAGGAGAACCCAACTGCCGACGCTTCCGGCCGTCGCGACCACCTCTCGGCCGAGCAGGACGGTTGCCGCTCCGAGCAGGAACATCGTAACCGGCCACAATCGTTCCGTGAACCGCTCGAACGGGAACTCCCTCAGGTGCTTCCCGACATCGCGGCCCTGTCGCCAGCCACACCGGAAGCCCCAGATGCGAATCCACAGATGTCCCGCGTTGTATGTGACCAGAAACGCCCCGGCGCTCCACACGGCACCCAGACCCAGGCCGAACAGCGTAATGCCCAACAGGAGGCAGAATGGCCGCCATTCGGCCCAGACGGTGCGATCGCCCAGGGTCCCGAGCGGGCCTCGCAAGGCCGTACGGAACCGGGAAATCTCGTCGGCCGAAGCACCGTCGTGCTCCAATCGGGCCAACGCCCCCACGGCCAGCGACG
>JAOTWC010000295.1 GCA_029863105.1 Gemmatimonadota bacterium
GTCAGAGGCGCCACTCGGGCCAGCATGCCGGCCATCACTCGCCCGTATTCCTGGATTTCCCACTGGGCATGCGGATCCGCCCGCAGGCGGAGAAAGTGGAGCAGGTTGTGGAGATCGATCTTCCAATACCATTGCGTGTAGGTCGACAGCGGAAGGTCGATGCGGGCCAGCTCGCGCGCGATGTCCTCGCTGACCAACCACCCATACGTGTCCGACGCCTGCTGGCGCAGGCTCTCCCAGCGCGCGATCGCATCCGCATACAACGAGGGCGCGGCGGGCTGATCTTCTCGTCCCTGGTTGTTGACCGCGCTCTGGAGGGCGAAGCTCGCGGCTTCCGGCTTGTAGAACAGCAGCGGCATCAGACTGTACCGGCCGGAATACTCGTTCACCGAGGCCGTTCGGTGCCGAATCCACTGGCGAGCGACGAAGATCGGCATCGAGCAATGGAACTTGAACTCGACCATCTCGCTCGGGGTCGTGTGCGCGTGCCGTCGCAGGTAGCGGATCAAACCGCGGGTCGCACTGCGCTTGCGGGTGCCGTATCCGTAGCTGACACGGGCGGCCCGTTCGATATCCTCGTCCGATCCCATGTAGTCGACGAGCGATACGAACCCGTGGTCGAGCACTCCGAAGTACCCGCCGAGGATTTCCTCCGCAGCCGGAATCGTCGGACGCTTGGTCTCGGCCACCGGACCCTCAGACGTCCAGGTGCCGAACGAACCGGGCGTGCTTCTTGATGAACTTCCGACGCTCTTCGACGTCGTCGCCCATCAGGTCCTCGAACAGCTTCGCGGCATACGTTGCGTCCTCGATCGTCACCTGCAGAAGCGTCCGGTTTTCGGGATTCATCGTGGTCTCCCACAACTGCTCGGG
The DNA here is from genome assembly GCA_029863105.1 of Gemmatimonadota bacterium. Classification (GTDB taxonomy): domain Bacteria; phylum Gemmatimonadota; class Gemmatimonadetes; order Palauibacterales; family Palauibacteraceae; genus JARFPW01. The sequence goes on from JAOTWC010000295.1 coordinate 874, forward strand.
ATTCATCTCGCCGAGGCCCTTGTAGCGCTGGATGTTGATGGAACTGCTACCCTTGCCGTTCGTCAGTCGGGCGACGATCTCGTCCCGTTCGGCGTCCGTGTAGCAGTAGAATTCCTTCTTTCCCTTCTGCACGCGGTACAGGGGTGGCTGCGCGATGTAGACGAATCCGGCCTCGATCAACGGCTTCATCTGGCGGAAGAAGAACGTCAGGAGCAGCGTCCGGATGTGCGCTCCATCCACGTCCGCATCCGTCATGATGATCGTCTTGTGGTAGCGCGTCTGTTCGAGGTCGAAGTCGTCGCCGATGTTCGCTCCGATTGCCGTGATCATCGCCCGGATTTCCTCGTTCGACAGCACTTTGTCGATGCGAGCCCGCTCGACGTTCAGGATCTTCCCTTTCAACGGCAGAATCGCCTGGAACTCCCGGTCTCTGCCCTGCTTGGCAGATCCGCCCGCGCTGTCTCCCTCGACGAGATACAGCTCGGAGAGCGAGGCGTCCCGGCTCGAACAATCTGCGAGCTTGCCGGGGAGAATCCCGGTCTCCAGAGCAGACTTCTTCCGGGTCAGGTCACGAGCCTTCCGGGCGGCCTCACGCGCCCGCGCGGCCTGCACCGACTTCTCGATGATCCGGCGCCCGGACGACGGGTTCTCCTCGAGCCACGTGGAGAGTCGATCATTCACGAGGCTCTCGACGATGCCGCGCACTTCACTGTTGCCGAGTTTCGTCTTGGTTTGACCCTCGAACTGGGGCTCGGGGACCTTTACCGACAGGACGGCCACGAGGCCTTCGCGCACGTCATCGCCCGAAAGGCTCGCATCGTTCTTCTTGAGCGCGTTGCTCCTCTGTGCGTAATTGTTGATGGTCCGGGTGAGGGCCGCTTTGAACCCGCTGAGGTGAGTGCCACCCTCGTGGGTGTTGATGTTGTTGACGAATGTGAACGTGTTCTCGTTGTATGCGTCGGTGTACTGCATGGCGAGTTCGATATCCACCAGGTCCTGTTCGCCGCGCAGAAAAATGGCCTCCTCGTGCAGCGCCGTCTTGTTGCCCCGAAGGTACTCGACGTACTCGACGATTCCGCCTTCGAAATGGTACGCCGCCGACGCTTCTTCACCCTGTCTCTCGTCCTTCAGGCGGATCGAGATGCCCCGGTTCAGGTACGCCAGCTCCCGAAGCCGATTCGACAGGGTATCCCAGTCGTACAACAGCTCCGTGAAGATCTCGTGATCCGGCTTGAAGTACACTCGGGTGCCGGTCTTCTTCGTCTTCTCACCCTTCGTGAGCTCGCTGGTCTTCTTGCCCCGTTCGAAACTCTGGGTCCAGACGAAGCCATCGCGCATCACCTCTACGTCCAGCCGGCTGGACAGGGCGTTCACCACAGACACGCCGACGCCGTGAAGCCCGCCGCTCACCTTGTACGTCTGCTTGTCGAATTTTCCGCCGGCGTGCAGTCGCGTGAGAGCGAGCTCCAGGCCCGGGACCTTCTCCTCCGGATGCATGTCGACCGGGATTCCACGCCCATCGTCACTGACAGTGATCGCACAGTCGCCGTGGATGACGACATCGATCTTCGAGCAGAAACCCGCCATGGCTTCGTCGATCGAGTTGTCGACGACCTCGTAGACGAGATGATGAAGCCCGCGGGCCGAGGTCGAACCGATGTACATGCCGGGTCGCTTGCGCACGGCATCCAGGCCCTTGAGCACCTGGATCTGCCGGGAAGTATAGTCGCCGCCCGGTTTCTTCCCGGCGGCAGCCTTCTTCGCGCTCGCAGCCTTCTTCGCGCCACCCGACTTTCCGCCCTTACCGTTTCCCTGCGCCATCCGTTACCTCCGCGTTCCCACCATCATCCTGCAGGAACAATATCCGTTCGATCCGGCCCTCACTCCGACCCGCGTTCAGCTTGCGCATCAACTGCGGTCGCATGAGGCTGAGTTCATTCCGCCACGCGGCGCTCTCCACCGCGACGAACAGCGTG
>JAOTWC010000296.1 GCA_029863105.1 Gemmatimonadota bacterium
CTCGGACGAGGAGCGATTGTATTTTTTGGGACGAGAACTCGAGGGGCTGCGTGGTACGTTTTTCCGCCAGAGCATGTTCGCCGAGTTCGAGTTGCAGATCCACGAAGTGGTCGAGCGGGGCGAAACGTTGTCAGCGGATCGGTTCACGGCGATGTACGCGGACCTTCTGCGGGGCTACCACGGGCACGACGAGGGTATCCTCACGGTCGCCGACGACTATACGGTGGAGTGGGCGTACATCCCGCATTTCTACTACAACTTCTACGTGTACCAGTATGCGACGTCCGTGGCCGCCTCGTCTCTGCTCGTGGAACGACTGAGGAAGGGCGAAGCGGGGGCCGCCGACAGGTATCTGGCGCTTCTCGCCTCCGGAGGGAGTGAATACCCGTACGAACAGCTCGTCGAGGCCGGCGTGGATCTCGCGAATCCGGAGCCCTACGAAGCGTTGATGCGCCGAATGAGCTCGATCATGGACGAGATCGACAGGATCGTCGGGATCTGACGAACCCCTAGGGACCGGCCGCCGGCTCCGGCAACGGGTCCGGGAACTCCGCGGGAACCCCGTAGTCCCGGGCCTGCCGGGCCCAGAATGACCACCCCCATCCGATCAGCACGTCGTCGCGCAGCACGATCGGTGTCAGCTCGTCCTCCGTGACCATGCCGTCGTTGTGTGCGACGCGCGTGTAGTAGTACAAGACTTCCCATGAGGATCCGTCCGCGTTGTACAGCTCTCCGCGGTGCGGATTGTACAGCACAGGTCGGTTGCCACCGACGGGGATCTGCACGGACATCACTCCCATCGAGTCCCGGCCCGTCCCGATCGGGCCCTCGGTTTCCGAGCCTGTGAATTGCCGCTGCTCGCCGACGCCCATCAAATCGAGCACTTCCTGTCGATCCATTCCCACGCTCAGTCGCTCCAGGTTCTGGCGATTCGATTCCCGGAAATTCGAGGCCGAGGCACACCCGACGAAGGACACGATGGCGATTGAGATCAGCGTCTTGTTCATGCCCGAAACGTACACCGCAGTCTCCCCATCGGGTATCCGAGACTCGTGCCGTGGCCGACCGACGCCCCCGGCCGTAATCTCGTGCCAGACTTCACTTCGCCCGGGAGATCAGCTTCATGACGTTTGTCTCAGAGCTACCGCCGCCCGAACTGTGGCGGCATTTCGACCAGCTGTTGACCATACCCCGCGGATCGAAACAGGAAGAGAAGGCCCGCGACTACGTGATCGGGGTCGCCGCGACCGCCGGCCTGGAGGTCATCGAAGACGCCGGTGGCAACGTTCTGGTCCGGAAGCGGCCCGCGCCCGGTCGGGAAGGGGCCCCTTCCGTGGCGCTGCAGGCGCATCTCGACATGGTGCAGGAAAAGAACGCGCACACACCGCACGACTTCCAGACCGATCCGATCCGACCAAAGCGTGATGATCTGTGGTTGTCGGCAGACGAAACGACGCTGGGAGCCGATAACGGAATCGGAGTCGCGGCGATGCTGGCGATCATGGAGAAACAAGACGCGGCCTATGGTCCTGTCGAATTCCTGTTCACCGTCGACGAGGAAACGGGGCTCACGGGCGCCAAGGAGCTGTCGACGGACCTGCTGGAAAGCCGGATGCTGATCAATCTCGACTCCGAAGAACAGGGAGTCATCACGATCGGCTGCGCGGGGGGTGGGGACACACGCCTCTACATGCCTCTCGTTCGCGGCGGGGTTGAGGGCGGTACGTGCCTGACGGTGGCCGTCAGCGGTCTCAGGGGCGGGCACTCGGGTGTAGACATTCATCTTCAGCGCGGAAATGCGATCTGCCTGCTTGCTCGGGTGCTCCGTGCGGCGGCTGACCGGTCCGATCTGCGCCTGGTTGGTTTCTCAGGCGGCAACGCCCGCAACGCCATCCCCCGTGAGGCCACTGCGACCGCATGGATACCCGGTGGGCGTGCCGCCGAAATATGTCAGGATGCGATCGAGGCTGAATTCGCGGCGGCGGCAGCTGAGATCGGCACGCCGGATGGAGGTGCGCGGATGACGATTGGACCGTCGGCGGTTCCGTCATCGGCCTGGGACGAAGCCACGACGGAAAACGTACTCGACCTGCTCGTCGGACTGCCTCACGGCGTGATGCGGATGAGCGACGATCTTCCGGGCTTGGTCGAGACCAGCACGAACCTCGCGGTCGTGAACGAGCGGGATGAAGGCAGCCTGTTCGTCATGCTGAACAGTCGGAGTTCGGTGGCGACGGCCCTCGAAGCGTTGAGGCGCCGGATCCAGGCGGTCGCCGAATTGGCCGGCGTCGAGGTGGAGCAGAAGGACGGCTATCCCTCGTGGCAGCCGAACGTGAATTCGGCATTGCTCGCCGTGATGCGCGATACGTATGCCGAGCTGATCGGGACGCCGCCCGCCGTGGGGGCGATGCACGCCGGTCTCGAGTGCGGGATCATCGGGGAAAAGTATCCCGGTATGGACATGGTATCGTTCGGGCCGCAGATCGAGTTTCCGCACTCTCCCGACGAGCGGGTGCGGATCGATACCGTGGCGCCCTTTTTCCGCGTGCTGTGCAGCACGCTCGAGCGCCTCGGAACTCCGTGACCCGGTCGCTTCCGTCGCGGCTGAGCGCTCCGCCGCGGGCCGTGCTGTACGGGGTCGGGTTGCTGGCCGTCGTCGTGGCCGCCGACACACTGTACCTGGTGCTCGTGCGGCTCGGGGTTCTGGTGGCCGGACAGGATGTCACGGCGTCGAGGGTGTTCCAGGTCCTGCTCCTCGGGCACACGGGGCTCGGAGCCGCGCTCGTCGTCGCGATGAGCATCTTCGCGGGCCTCCACCTCCCTGGTGGGTGGGCGCG
>JAOTWC010000020.1 GCA_029863105.1 Gemmatimonadota bacterium
ACGGTCTCGCATCCCGAGGGCAAGCCAAATTCCTGGTCGCCTGTCCAATCCCGCGGGCCAGAGCAATTCGATGACCGTCGGGTCTCCCTCACGCAATCGGGCGGTCGTGCCGGCATCCAGGTCAACCAGCTTTGCGTAGTCGGCAACCCGGCCGTCCTCGAGATAGGTGATTGCGAGGTTGCGCTTGATGAAGGTCCCCGGGAACTCCTCTTCTGCTCTTTCGAGCTCTTCGATGGCTTCGTCGACCCTGCCGTCAGAATGCAGGCCGTACGCCTTCCAGAGAGCCCGGATGGGTACCCGATCGAGGAGCGCGGCCCGCCCGGTGGTGATCCGGCCCTCGCGGGCGCGCCCGGTGTAAAGCAGCATGGTCCCGTATTGCTGGTGGGCTTCGGGGTTGTCCGGATCATTGGCGAGGGCGCGCAGATAGGCCGCCTCCGACTCTTCCCATTTGTAGCTGTTTCTGAGCACGCTCCCAAGGGCGACGAGCGCCGTCGCGTTGTTGGGATCCAGCTCCAGCGCCCGCCGGGCGGCGTGCTCCGAATCCCGCCAGAACGCTTCTATGATCTGGCGATGCTCTGGCGAGTATTCGTCCTCCGGCACCTCGTCCCAGGAGGCGTCCCACCAGCCTATCAGCTCCTTAGCCTCGGCCAATCCGGCCCAGGCCGGTGCCCAGTTCGAGTCTCGCGCGATCGCGGCCTCGAAAAACTGCACGGCCTCGTCGAGCTGGTCCTGTCGCTGGCGAATCTTCGACCGCCCCGCGAGATATAGATCGTACGCTTCGAGATCGGCGGTGGGCCGCACGAGATCCGCCCCGTCGAGACCAAGGGGGATCCTCAACTCGTCCGCTATCGCCTCCGCGATCTCGCGCTGGACCTGGAAGACGTTGTCCAGGGATCGGTTGTAGCTGTCCGACCAGAGGTGGGATCCGTCCGATGCGTCGATGAGCTGCGCCGTGATGCGGAGTTGGGTGCCGGCCTTGCGGACGCTTCCTTCGACGAGGTAGGCCACACCCAGCTCCGCGCCGATCTCGCGGAGATCTTTGTTCTGGTCCTTGTAGGCGAAGGCCGATGTCCGTCCGGCTACCCGGAGGTCCCGGATCTGGACCAGCGTATTGATGATTTCCTCGGACATCCCGTCGACGAAGTACTGCTGGTCGCCACCCGAACTCATGTCGGCGAACGGAAGTACGGCGATCGAAGCACGATCGTCGTCGGCCAGATCGGTCATGGCGAGCCGGACGTCCGCCGAATTGGACGACGGATCTGCCTCCGAACCACCCCCCGGTGCCGTCCGCCGCCCGATCCACCAGCCGCTTCCCAGCAGGGCCACCACCCCGAGGAGGGCGAGCAGGCCCGCCGGCCAGCGCTGCGACATCGGAGCGGCCACGATGCGCTCGATCTCACCCGGAGCCGGCGCGTCGGTCTTCTTAACACCTTCGGGAGTCACCTCGAACGCCCAGGCGATGATCAACGCGACTGGGAACGCGAGCAGCACAATCGCCAGCATGAACGTTACGGTCCAATCCGGAAGCCCGAGCCGCGGCAGGGCCAAATCTGCCGCCTGGAGCACGCCGAACGCGACGATTCCGTAGATACCCGCCACCTTGAACACGTGGCGCCGCTTCAGTTCCGCGAAGAACTGCTGGTAGGACCTCATGGGGCAAGCTCAGAACGGCCGGTCACGCCTGCGTCGATTTCCATTACTCGCCGCTCCGCCTCCGCGCTGTAAGGAAGCAGCACCGGGACGAGAATGTCCGCCAATTGTAGTACGCCGAACCCCACGGCCCCATACACGGCCGCGACCTGAAACACCTTCCGGCGCTTGAGTTCGGCGAATAGTTGTTGGTAGGACTTCATGTAGCCAAGCTGGCAGGAGCCTCTTTCATTGCGGGAAGATCGCGTTTCGGCCACCGTCCAGCAACCGGATGCCGATCTGCGCCTTTTGCACGAATGGCCTTATGCAGGCTACACTTTCAGGGGTCCGCGCGCCCGCGCGAGCTAGTATGGGACCGTTCAAGGAGGAATTTATGGTCTCCGTTACGGCACTGTGGCTGCCGATCCTAGTGGCCGCCGTCCTCGTGTTCATCGTCAGTTCGATCATCCACACCGTTCTCCAGTACCACAACACCGATTACGGTGGTGTGCCCAATGAAGACAGCCTCCGCAAGGCGATGCGGGAACTCAATATTCCGCCGGGCGACTACATGGTGCCCCACTGCGCGGGCGGCAAGGAGCGCAACAGCGACGAGTTCAAGCAGAAAGTCGACGAGGGTCCGGTCGTGATGATGACCGTCTACGGAGACGACCCGCTCAACATGACGAGCAGCCTCATCCACTGGTTCCTGTACTGCATCCTGATCTCGGTATTCGCCGCCTATGTCGCCGGCATCGCCCTCGGCCCGGGCGCGGACTACATGGCCGTGTTCCGGATCGCGGGTACGGTGGCTTTCGCCGCCTACGGGTTGGCTTTGCTTCAGAACTCGATCTGGTACAAGAAGAACTGGACCGCGACGCTGAAATCCGTGTTCGATTCGTTCATTTACGGCTTGGTCACGGCCGGCGCGCTCGGCTGGCTGTGGCCTGGCTGACCACCCGTTCGTCCCGGGTCCGGCCGCCGTCGTCGGCGATTCGCGGCGGCCGGGCAGTTTGTAGTAACTATATACGCAACAATCATATGCGCGATTTTCCGCCACTCTCCGGAGTGCTCAGATGTTAGTTTTGTCACTCGGGCGGCACCTTATGTAGTAGGCAGCCGCATTGCGAACCCATGCCCCAGGATCTCGCGTGCTCGACCCGCAGCCGATCGATGACGATCTGCTGGCCGCCCTGGCGTCCGGGCGGGCCGCGGCCCTCGCTGCGGTATATGACCGATATTCGGGTCTCGTGTATCGCGTTGCGCTGCGGTTCACGGGAAGCGAGGCCGACGCCGAGGACATTCTGCACAACGTGTTTGTCGCGCTGCCGGAGAGCGTGGGTCGCTTGCAGGCCGCGGCCTCGTTCGAGCCCTGGTTGCGGCGGATGGCGGTGCGGACCGCGATGATGAGGCTGAGATCCGGCACGCGGCGCTCCCGAGTCGAAGCCGAGGCGGCGTCCATGGCGTCTGCGTCGGGCGACGGGAGCAGAAGCCTGGAACGCCTGGAGCTCGAGGAGGCGGTCAGAAAGCTGCCGGAGCCACTGCGATTCGTATTCGTGCTCCGGGAAATCGAGGGGTTGCCGTACGAGGAAATCGGAGAACTGCTGGGGATCAGCAGGCACGCGAGCCAGCAGAGAATGCACCGCGCCCGGGCGCAGCTTCGTCTGCTGCTCAGATCATGACAGGGAGAACCGGTATTCGGATTCGTAAGCGGCACCCCGGGTTCTTTGCCCTGTCCCGGTACGTCGACCGGGGCGAGGACGGGGACGACCTGGGTGGTATCCGAATCCACCTGCGAGACTGCTCACGCTGTCGCGACGAGGTCGCCTGGATCAAGCGACTGCGGGTCGCCTCGGGCAGGCTCCGCGAGGTGCAGCCTCCGGACGGCGTTCTCGACGGCGTCCTGTCGCGCCGCGCCGCAGGCGACCGTCTGATCCTTCCCCTCGACGTTCCGCCGGCTCCACCGAGCCGTCGCCGAGGTCGGCAGTATGCCGGCGCGCTCGGCGGCGCAGCGGTGCTGACGATCTTCGCGCTGGTCCTGCTGACGAGCCGGGCGACGGCGGGGTCGAACAACCTGACGTTCACGCCCAGGTACCCCGAGCCGGGTGACGAGATCAGCGTGCGGTACGATCCGACGACCGCGCTGGCAGGGGCGGACTCGCTGCGCCTCCGCGTGCGCCTGCGCGAAGCGGGGCAGCCCCTCGACGAGGAGGACAGCCTCGACGACTACCTGCACCTTACGCTGCTCCCGGATATGAATGGTGCGTTCCACGCGTCCTTCGTGCCGCCCGCGGAGGTCGTGTATGCACAGCTGGCGGTCGAGGACACACCCGGATTGACGGTCGATTCCAACAACCGCCAGCTGTGGGAGGTCGTCACCTACGACCCACGGGGAAATGTCCTGTACGAGTCCCTGCGCCAGCGGCAGTACACGGCCGACGCGGAGCTGAATTGGCGCAGGCGGCGGGAGACGGCGTTCGAGATGACCCGGCTGTTTCCGGATCGGGCGGAAGGCTGGTATCAGCGCTTCCTGTACGAACTCGAGACCGCCGATCCGGCAAACCGGGACAGCGTACGGTCCGAGCACCTCGCAACACTGCGCCGCCTGGAGTTCGTGTTCGAAGCACGGGAGGTGCCCGCCGTGGATCTGGCGGCGATGATGGACTACGCCGACGGTCTTGGCGAGCGGGCGGTGGCGGCATACTGGGAAGATCGTCTGGCGCTCCGCGACCCCGGAAACCGCCGGTTGCTGCGCCGCCGCGCGATCCGGGACCTCACGTCGCAGCCCGACCAGGCCAGGGCGCTCGAGGCGATCGATTACGCCTGGCTGACGTCCAGCCCGAGGGACTGGAACCTCGCGGAACTGGGATTGGACATTGCCCTGACGACCGGGCGCTGGGAGCGGGCGGAAACCTGGGCGCGCCGGCTGACGGGCGGCGATCCGCGGAACCTGTTCCGGGCGGGCCGACAGCTGGTCGGCCATCCGGAGACCCGGGGGCTCGGAATCGAGTACCTCGAGCGTGCGGCCATGCTGGCGGAGCGCCACGACGCGTGGTCGCGTCCGCTCGTCCTCGACGACCTGCAGTACGGCAGGCAGCGGGCCCTGCGCCTGCAGCGAATTCTAACGCTCCTCGCGGACGCGCTGGTCGAGTCCGGGGACCCGGAGAAGGCAACCGCGGTCATCGCCCGGGCTGCCAGCCTGAGCTGGGATCCGGACCTGTTGCGGCAGCTGGCGGAACGCCGTCTCGAGTTGGGGGACACCTTCGCGGCCCTCGATCTGCTGGCACGCGCGGCCGCCGATCCGCTGGCGGGGCCGGCGATTGAAGAATCTGGAAGCGATCTGGTCTCGATATCGGGACTGCGGGTGCCCGATTGGCTGCAGATCGTGGCGGATCGACGAGAGCAGCTGCGCCTGTGGATGCTGGAAGCGACGGACTTCCGGCGGCTGAGCGAAGACGTGACCGTCGAGACGGGGACCGGAGACCGGGTTCCTGTCCGTTCGCTCGCACCGGGGCAGCCGACTCTGGTGGCGGTGTCCGCGTTAATCAACGGGCGCGTTCAAGAGCCGAGCGTGCAGCGGTTCACGGAACTCCACGCTCGTCTCTCGGCGCGCGCCTTTCCGTTCGTCGTGCTCACGACCTGGGGGGATCGGACCGAGTTTTCGGGATTTGTCGGCGGGCATCGACCCGCCTATCCGGTATTCCACGATCCCGACAACGTGGCCGGCCGGATCCTCGGCGTGTCGCGAGTCACGGAGTACCTGGTTCTGGATGCGGACGGCGTCCTGCGTGGGACGTACGACGATCTGCAGGCCGCGCTCCGGCTTCTGTTTCTGCTTCCGCGACCGCGACAGGTCGCCTAAACCCAACCCCGTCCATCGGCAGCTTTGGAAGGTCGTTCAACCGCTCGCGATGGGCGGGTCTCCCGGCACCCGGAAGGGTGCCCTTTTTCATCTCAAGGAGGTACCCATGTCTGACCTCGGAAACCACACTCCCAGTCTTGTCGTTCGCGCGGCCGCACTGGCTCTCGGCCTGCTGCTGCTTCCCATCACGCTCACGCCGCAGGGCCTGGACCGGAACCTCGCATGCGGCTCGGAAGGGCCGGATGAGGGCTGCATGTGGTCACCAGGTACCTTGTGCAAGGCCGAGGGAGAGTGGGTCCAGCACTTCCGCTCGGTGGAATAGCCATCGCCGTCCGCCGAGCTACCCAACGACCCGAAACAGGTGAACCATGAGCAAGACAACTCCACAGACGTTCGGTCTCCTCCTGCTCGCCGGCGCCGGCCTGGTCGCCACGAGCGGAGCACTGCCGTCCGATCCGCCCCGGTCGCCGGCCGCCACGCTGCGGCCGGTCGCCGGGACCGCCGTGGCGAGCCAGCCACTGTATGACGGAGCCGCCCTCGGCCTGCCGATGCGGCTGGCGGTCGCGGGTGACCGCCTGATCGTCCTGGATCCACTGGCGGCGCAGGCGGTGCACGTTCTCGACGCCCGCAGCGGAGCGTTGCTCGAGTCCTTCGGGTCTCGCGGCGACGGACCCGGTGAGTTCCGGGGGCCGCGGTCGGTTGACGTGCTGCCGGGCGGTGACGCGTTCTGGGTCCATGACCTGAACCGTCAGCGCAGCACGCTGTTCAGTGTCGATCCGCCGGAGACCACGGCCTACAGACATCGAGAGACCCGACTGCTCAACTACGAGCAGGGCATCGGCGTGTTCGAGCCGATCCATCTCGGGGACAGGGAAATCCTCGCCACCGGGATGTTCGACAAGCGGCTTGGCCACCTCGATCCGCAGGGTCGCCTGATCCGTGCTTCCGGGGCCTTGCCGCCGGCGCCGGACGGGTTCTCAGCTGAGGAGATTCAGTTCCTTCATCAGGGGGCGCTCCAGGGCACACCCGCCCGGGATCGGTTCGCCCTCGCTTCGCGGGTGTTCACCCGCGTGGAGCTGTTCGATCGGCACGGCGACTCGCAGGGCTTCGTGGAAGCGCCGGTCGATCTGGACCCGGAGATCAGCCAGAAGACCGGCTTCGTGACATCCGGCTCGCCGGCCGGCTACATCGACCTGGCAGTGACGGACGAGGCGATCTACGCGCTGTTTTCGGGCCGGGATCCCCAGGTGTTTCGCGACGAGGCCACCTACGCCGAGCAGGTGCACGTATTCCGGTGGAATGGCGATTTCGTCGGCGCTGTCGACCTGGACCACGACGCGATCGCGATCGCCGTATCATCTGACGGTACAGAGCTTTACACGCTCCGTCACTACCCGGCCATCGAGGTTCGGCGGCAGGAGCTGCCCGGTCCGATGTGAGTTTCGGGTCTCGAGCGGCACCTATCTAATGAGGGCAGTGTCATCGCCGGCATTCTCAGGGGAGTTGGATGGCAGCTCGCACGGCAGCGACAGATCTGGGGTCCGAGTCTCAGGCGACCGTTACGGAGATCTTGGCGGATCGGGGCACCGTAAGGCGTCGCGTGGACTCGGATCACCAGATTCCACTCGGCGACCGGGGCAGATAGTGGCCTCCGAGATTCGGCGGGTCAGAGATGACAAGGTCGTGGCGGTCGGTGCCAACGCGATTCGCGATGGAGACCGCTACCTCGTCACGATCCTGCTTCCGGCTACCGGGCAACCGCTGAGCGAAGCTGACCTGGGAGCGGTATTTGAGGTGCGTGATACAGCCCTGTTCTTCAGCCATGCCGCGCAGCTGGAGCTCACCGGGCTTCCCGACGGGACGCGGGACATGGCCGAATTCCGGCTTCTCGAATCGGCACGCGGCGACGGCACAACGATGCCTGCCGCCTGACCGGCTGCGGTTACATGCGTGACGCCGAGATCGTGACGTCGGCCGATCCCCAGGCTGCCGTAAACCGTTCTCTCGCTTCAGCCGCCGCCTCCGCCTTGCCCTGCATTTCCAGCGATTCCGCAAGCCTGACCAGCGACCACCCGTTGCCGACGTCGCCCGCCTGCACCGATTCCGAGTTGAGCTGGCAGCTTCTGTATCTGATTGAACGGCATCAGTAGTTCGTGCAGCGTCGTCCCGGCGCCAGCGGTCCGAGGATCCGGGCGGGCGCTCAGCTCCCGCACCGGGATCCTCAGCCACCTGCTACGCGTCAACAGCAGCTGGAGCCGCCTTCCTTGCTTTCGGCGGGCGAGCAGCAAGCGGCGTTCGCCGTGCACGTGCACTCGCCTTCCTCGCAGCACGTGCAGGTACACTCGCACTTGGCGTCACCGCACGCGCAGGTGCAGCACTTTTCCTCGGGTTCCGAGGTCTTTCCGGTCTGCGTCATGAATTCCTCCATATCAAAAAATGTTGATATATGGGGCGAAAAAAACGCCCGGGCCTCTCCAACCTCAACTCGCGTTACAGCGACATTCGGGGTCCGCGCAGCAGCGGCCTCCCCGGGTATCGGCACTGCCGAGGCCAGCCAGAAACGACTGCAACCGGCCGACCGTCTCGACGTCCACGGAATAGAACCCCCACCGCCCTACCCGGCGAACGCGGACCAGGCCGGCATCCTTCAGAACCCGCAGATGGAAAGACAGCAGCGACTGGCCAACTCCGGCTTCATCTGCCAGCTCGCAGACACAACGCTCGCCGCCGACGAGCCGCCCGAGAACGGCCAGCCGTTTCTCGTCGCCCAGGGCGTGAAAGCTTCTGTCCATGCTGACGGGCATTTCTATTGTCGTCTGCATGGCGATCAATATATCAACAACTATTGATATGTCAAGCCGGTAGCTTGGAGGATCTCTGCCGCGGGCCCGGTGACGGGCTGTCGCTCATCGGCATTCCTGCGTTAGAGTCCTGGCATGAAGTCTACGATTGGGATTCTCACGGGTGGCGGTGATGTGCCCGGTCTCAACCCGGCCATCCGGGCCGTAACGATTCGCGCACTGCGGGAGGGTCACCGGGTCGTCGGCATCCGCAGAGGTTGGGGTGGCCTGGTGGACATCGTTCCCGACAAAGACGCCGACAACAGCAGGAACATCCAGTTTCTGACCGAAGACATCGTCGACAAGGCAGGGCGCACGGGCGGCACGTTCTTGCACAGCTCGAGAACCCGTCCGAGCACCCTGCCGAGAGAATTCGTGCCTCCACACCTTCAGGCGAAGTATCAAGACGACGTCAACGACATGACCGACGACGTGCTGAAGAACCTCGACTTCCTCGGCATCGATTGCCTGATTCCGATAGGTGGTGACGACACACTCAGCTATGGGGCGCACCTGCACGAGCGTGGCGTGCCCGTCGTCGCGATTCCCAAGACCATGGACAACGACGTCCCCGGCACGGACTACTGCATTGGGTTCAGCACCTGCGTCACGCGAACAATCGAGCTGACCCACAAGCTGCGCACGTCGGCGGGATCGCACGAGCGCTTCCTGGTCATCGAAGTATTCGGTCGATATGCAGGGTATACGGCGCTCCTGCCGAGCATGGCCGGCGCTGCCGGTCGATGCGTCATACCCGAGCACCCTTTCGACCTGGAGCGGCTCACCGAGCTGATGGTCTACGACCGCAACCGGAATCCCAGCAACTACTCGGTGGTGCTCGTGTCCGAGGGCGCACAGATCTCCGGCGATTCCGACATGTCGTTCGAAGGCGAGGAAGCTGACATGTTCGGCCACCGAAAGCTGGGCGGTATCGGAGACCGCGTTGCAAACGGGCTCAAGCAGCTCTCACCCAAATACAACAACGGCCGCCGGGTCAACGTGGTGAGCCAGCGTCTCGGCTATCTGGTCCGGTCGGGCAATCCCGATGCGCTCGATTCGATTGCACCTATGGCGTTTGGCAATCTCGCGTTGGATCTGGTGACCTCCGGCAAGTCTGGTCGGTTGGTCTCGGTTCACGATGGTCGTTACCGCAGCGTCCCGATGGAAGCGATCATCGGCACCAAGAAGGTTGTCGACGTCGAGAAATACTACGACACGGAGCGCATGCGTCCGAAGTACAAGGAGTTCAACGGCCTCCCGCTATTCATCATGACGAGCGACGCCTAGTCGTCCGAGCCACGGCTGCCGGTGGACTCCGTGAACCCGGGTACGCGGCCGCCCGTTTACCTGGCGGACTCACCCTAACCGATGTGGACATATGGCCGGCAAGGGCAACAACATTCGCAAGATCGCCATCAGCACCGGCGGCGGGGACGCACCGGGACTCAACGCCGTAATACGAGCTGCTGTCGTGTCGGCGCTTCACGAAGGATGGGAGTGCGTCGGGATTCGCGACGGCTACAACGGTCTGCTCGAACCCGACCGGTATCCGGAAGGCGGGCTCGTTCGGCTCGTTCGATCCTCCGTGCGGGGGATAACGCATCTGGGCGGTACGATACTTGGTACGACGAACCGTGGCGATCCGCGGGCCTATCCTGTGCAGGCGGCTGACGGGTCGTGGTCTGAAGTCGACCGCTCCACCGAACTCGTCCAGGCATTCGCGGATCACGGCATCGACGCGCTGATCGCGATCGGAGGGGATGGCTCGTTGGCCATCGCCAACACGCTGGCGGAGAAGGGCCTGAAGGTTGTCGGCGTCCCGAAAACGATCGACAACGATCTTGAGGAAACCCAGGTCACGTTCGGCTTCGATACGGCTGTGACGTTCGCGACGGAGTGCATCGATCGGCTGCACACGACGGCGGAAGCACATGATCGGCTGATGGTCATCGAGGTGATGGGCCGGTATGCGGGTTGGATCGCACTCCACTCGGGACTGGCCGGCTCGGCGGACGCCATCCTGATTCCTGAGATCCCGTACGACCTGGAGAGTGTCGCGCAGGTCATACGCCGCCGCGAGGCCGCAGGGCGCCATTTCTCGATCATCGTCGTGGCAGAGGGTGCCCACCCGGCGGGCGGCGCTCCGTCGGTTATCGGAAACGACATCGGACAGGCCGAACGCCTCGGCGGCATCGGGCACAGGGTCGCCGCGGAGCTGCAGACAATGACGGGAAAAGAGACGAGGACCGTGGTTCTGGGGCACCTGCTCCGGGGTGGAAGTCCGACCACACGCGACCGGATCCTGTCGTTGCGGTTCGGCGCGGCCGCCGTGCGGGCGATACGTGAGGGATGCTTAGGCTGCATGGTCTCGTTGGATCCGCCCGAGGTTCTCTACGTGCCCCTGGCCCTGGTGACGAAGCGGATTAAGACGGTCCCCCTGGACTCGGACACCGTGCGCACGGTTCGCGATCTGGGCGTGAGCCTGGGTGACTGAGCCGTCCTCTCCCGTCTGGGATGGCTTCGTGTTCCGTCCGTAGGCCCGATTCCGCATCTTCCGGTCATGGGAATAGCGGGCGAAAGCCACCACGAAGGTCACGGCCACGCACACCTCGGTCATGCCCCACCCGGCGGACCGGACAACCGTCGGCGCCTGTCGATCACCCTGATTCTCGTCCTCGTGTACATGGTCGCCGAGGTCATCGGCGGCCTGTTGACGAATTCGCTCGCGCTGCTCGCCGATGCCGGCCACATGCTCGGCGATGCCGCGGCTCTTGCGCTCGCGCTGTTCGCCATCTGGTTTGCGGGGCGCCCGGCCTCATCCCGCCACACCTTCGGCTATCACCGGACGGAGATTCTCGCGGCGCTCGCCAACGGGGCTGCACTGGTTGCCGTCGCGGGGATCGTGTGTGTCGAAGCGGTTCAGCGGCTGGGAGATCCGCCGCCGGTAGAGGGCGGACTCATGACCGGCGTCGCCGCCGGAGGTTTCGTCATCAACCTGGCCGGTCTGTGGATCCTGCATGGAGGCCGGAAGGACAACCTGAACGTGCGCGGCGCATGGCTGCACGTCTTCACGGACATGCTCGGGAGCGTCCAGGCCGTCGTAGCGGGCGTGTTGATCGTCCGGTTCGGCTGGACCTGGGCTGACCCGCTCGCGTCGATTCTGATTTCCGGCCTTGTGGTCTACTCCGCGTGGGCGCTGCTCCGGGCGTCGGTTGCCGTACTGATGCTGAGTGCGCCGCTGCACGTGGACGTGGATGAGCTGCACGATGCCATCGTCTCACTCGATGGAGTGGCAGGGGTGTGCGACCTGCACGTGTGGACGATCACGAGCGGCATGCACTCGATGTCGGCACACGTGGTCGTCGAGGACGGCCGCGGTGACAGGGACATGCTGCGACGTGTGCGGCAACTGGTCCATGAGCGATTCGGCATCGATCACGTGACCATTCAACTGGAGCCGGAGGCCTTCGAGGAGCCGGCCCTCCGGTTCTGACTCCGATCAGCGGCCCGTCACGCTGCGCAGCATGAACCAGACGTTGGCCGGACGCTCGGCGAGACGCCTCATGTACCACGGAAACCAGTGCGGTCCGTAGCTGATCAGGATGCGGACGGCGTATCCCTCGGACACTAGCGACGCCTGCAGGTCGCGACGGATCCCGTACAACATCTGGATCTCGTAGGCGTCCCGCTCCAGGCCGATGTCGGCGGCAGCGCGCTGGATGCGATCGATCAACTTCCCGTCATGAGTTCCGAAGCCGACCCGAACGCCGGGGTCGGCCTTCGTCGCCTCGAGCAACCGCACGGCCCGGGCGAGGAACGCGGCGTCCACCTCCGGCTTTTTCGGCCACGCGACGTCGTCCGGTTCCCGGTAGGCGCCTTTCACCAGCCGGATCATCGGTCGCATCGGCAGAAGCGACTCCATGTCCTCCTCGGTCCGGTATAGATATGCCTGCAGGCAGATGCCGACGTTCTCGTGGTTGGCTCGCATGCCGCGGTACAACGCGAGCGTCGCGTCCACGTAGGCGGACGACTCCATGTCCACGACGACCAGCCGTCCCGCCGCGCCGGCCCGGACCACGACCGCCCGCAGCGCCTCCTCCGCCACCTCCGTGCCGAGATCGAGGCCGAGGTGTGTCGGTTTGACGGACAGGTCCGCCGCGAGGCCGGCCCCTCCGA
>JAOTWC010000297.1 GCA_029863105.1 Gemmatimonadota bacterium
GGTCGCCGGCTGGCCCAGCCGAAGATATCCGAGCCCGACGCGCTGGAGCTGCCACAGCAGCTCCCCGAGGCGATCCTGCCGAATGAAGAACCGGATGGCCTCGTCCACGGTGAGTTCGAGCACATCGCGGATGTTCAGCTCCCGGTGTCTGACTTCAAGGATCTCGGGCTTGAACCGTGCCCCGTTGCACACATCGCAGGGTACCGAAACATCGGCCAGGAATACCATCTCGACGGTCTCCTCGCCCGCTCCTTTGCATGCCTCGCAGCGCCCGCCGGCCACGTTGAAGCTGAAATGCTTCGCCGAATACCCGCGGCGGCGCGATTCGGGCAGGCCTGCGAAGAATTTGCGGATCTCTCCGAAGGCCTGGATGTACGTGGCGGGATTGGATCGTGGCGTCCTGCCGATCGGGCTCTGATCCACGAGCACCACGTCGTCGAACTGCTCGGCTCCGTATAACGCTCGATACGTCCCGGTGGACTCACCCAGGTGTCGTCGCGCCGTCGACGCCCCGCCGATGTGTTGTTCGAGCGCCCGGTACAGCACCTGGTGAACAAGCGTCGACTTGCCGGATCCGGATACGCCGGTCACGACCGACAGACAGGCGACCGGGATTCGAAGATCGACATCGTGCACGTTGTGCAGTTCGGCGCCCTCCAGCGTCAACCAGGTTGATGGCGTGCGCGGAGAGCCCCTGTCGGGCGGATCAGCTGACAGGGCGATCCCCGTGGAGGTCCCGCTGGACAGCAGTTCGTGATACGTCCCGCTGAACACGAGTTCGCCGCCGCGTTCGCCGGCGCCGGGCCCAAGCTCCAGCACACGGTCCGCCTGCTCGATCACGGCCTGTTCGTGTTCCACTACGAGTACGGTGTTGCCTCGTCCGCGCAGCTCACGCAACACATCCATGAACCGTTCCACATCGCGCGCGTGCAGGCCGATCGTCGGTTCGTCCAATACGTACAGCGTGTCTACGAGACGGCTGCCGAGGCTGCCCGCCAGCCGAATGCGCTGCATTTCGCCGCCCGAGAGTGTCCGAGCCTGGCGATCCATCGTCAGATACCCGAGACCGACGTTGACCAGAAAGGCGGCACGATCACCGATTTCCTCCCGGATCGTGGCCGACACGCCGGCTTCGAACGGCCGCAGATCCAGGTCGTGGAGCCAGTCGGACATCTCCGACACGGTGAGAGTGGAGATGTCGGCTATGGAGTGGCCGTGGATCCGCACGGAAAGAGCTGCGCCGTTCAGCCGGGCGCCATGGCACGAACGACAGGTCGTGGGGAGCTGGTAGCCCCTGAGAAACACCCTGATGTACTGCTTGTAACGCTTTCGTTCGCGGGAGCGAAGGAACGGGATCATCCCGACGAATCCATCCGCGCCGTCGAGCAGCGCGCTGCGTGCTTCCTCGCGAAGCTGCTCCCACGGGACATCGACCGGGATACCGGACTGCGACGCGTACTCCAGGAGCGCCGCCCGTTCCTTGTGGTAGCGGGGCTTGGTCCAGGGATCAAGTGCTCCATCGGCCAGACTGCGGTCCCTGTCGGGAACGATGAGCGACTCGTCGTACTCGAGCGTCGCCCCGAAGCCGTTGCAGGTTTCACAGGCGCCGGTCGGGTGGTTGAAGCTGAACAGCAAGGGTGTGGGCTCAGGGAACGAACGTCCGCAGGCACGGCACTGGAACCGCTCGGAGAAAGGCAGGCGGTTCGTGAACTGCCGTTCTGCCGCCGCAGGTGCCGCTGCGCTCAGCACGACAACCTGCCCGTGGCCTCCCGCGAAGGCGGCTCCCAGCGCGCTGGTCAACCGCTGGCGCTCGTCAATTCCGACGACGAGGCGATCTTCCACGGCGAGCACTTCGCTGGCGCCGGCCAGTTCTGCGGCCAACCGTTCTCGTTCGCCGGCGGCATCTTCGAGGTGGCGTTCTTGCCCGTCGACGAGAAGTCGGACGTAGCCCTCCGACTGCAAGCTATCGAGGACGTCGGCTGCGGCGGTCGCCACCGGCACGTCGATCGGAAATGCGACGTACACGAGCGTACCTTCGGGCAGCCCAAGCACGGCATCGGCTGCTGAGCTTGCGGTGTCGGGAATCACTTCCTCGTCGCACTCAGGGCACACGGTGCGTCCGATCCGGCTCCACAGCAGGCGCAGGTAGTCGGCGGTTTCCGTAACCGTACCGACCGTGGATCGGCTGCTCCGGACGGAATTCTGCTGATCGATAGCTACCGACGGGCACACGCCGTCGATCCGGTCGACTCGCGGCTTGGGCATCCGTTCGAGGAATTGCTTCGCATAGGTCGACAGGGATTCCACGTATCGCCGCTGTCCTTCGGCATAGATCGTGTCGAAAGCCAGGCTCGACTTGCCGCTCCCGCTCGGGCCGGTGACAACCGTGAGGGAGTGGTGCGGGACGTCTACGTCTATCCCCTTGAGGTTGTTCTGCCGCGCTCCGTGGACGACGATGGATCGAAACATGTAGCAACCTTCCGACTGGCGGCTGCGAGAGTCAATCAGTCCGGACCGACGTTCGACATCTGGAACGGATCGGGAGGGCGGCGTAGCTTGTCGCCGTCCATTCGACACCCGTCGCACGGAGGCTCATCCATCGCGGACCAACCCACGTCCGGAAACGAAGTCCAGGAAGAGGAATCGCTCGGCAAGGCATACGATGCCCGCCTGATGCGGCGCCTGCTGGGCTATCTGCGGCCGTACTGGCTGCAGGTCGCGGCCGCGATCGCGATGCTCATCCTGGCGTCCGGGCTGGAACTCGTGGGGCCCTGGCTGACCCGGCTGGCCATAGACCGGGCCTTCCCGGAGGCTGATTA
>JAOTWC010000021.1 GCA_029863105.1 Gemmatimonadota bacterium
GAAATCGTATTCCGGGGCGCCGTACTCGATGATCGACACGGAGGTGTCGGCTGCCAGGCGGGGAAGTTCCGCCGGGGCCGGTTCGAGGATCGCGTCGACTTCGCCGGTTCGGAGAGCCGCCGTCAAGGACGCGTCGTCGGGAATGGCCCGATAAACGTAACGATCCACATATGGCGGCCCCCCGAGGTCGTTCGGAAACTCCGGATTCGCTTCGAACACCCACCGGTCACCCGGCACGCGCTCGACGAATCGGAAGGGTCCGCTGCCGACGGGCTCGGTCGTCCCGAACGGATGCGTGGCGAGTTCCGATGCAGGAACGTCGCCCAGGATGTGCTCTGGCATGATCGCGAGACGTGTCCACCCATACAGCGGATACGCGGTCTGTCGCAGAGCGAACTTGAGCGTGTACTCGTCGACGACCTCGACGGCTTCCCAGGCATCGAAGTACTGCGGGTTCGGATAGCCGGTGTCGGGATTGCGCATCCGCCGGAAGGTGAACGCGACGTCCCGGGCGGTGAGGGGCCTTCCGTCGTGCCAGGCCAGATCCTCGCGGAGGAAGAACGTGACGGAGCTGCCGTCGTCACTGAACACCCAGTCACGAGCGAGATAGGGAAGCGGGGAAAAATCCTCGTCCGCGCGTACGAGGGTGACGAACAGGACGTGTATCTGATGCTGCAGGCTTTCCGTGTCGAGCGATATGAGAGAGTTCGCCGACGCGATGTCATTGCGACCCGCGACGACGACGGTCCCTCCCCGGCGCTCCGCCTCCGGCACGTCCGGACGTGCGGAGACCGGGTTGCCAGCCTCGGATGTGGCATCCCCACCGCAGGCTGCGACGAAAACCATCGCGGCGATCCATGCCAGGAACGACCGGTTGCTGTGGCACGTCTGTCTCATCAGGGGGCGCCTCTCATGGTCGGAGCGTCAATCTTGCTTTCCCTCGTCAGCCCAGCTCCAGCGCGGCAGCGTGGCAAGTTCTCCACGTGCGTCCATCGTAACCCCTGACAGGCCGGGGCCGATTCCGGCGAGCTCGTCCTGCCAGAACAGGAACGTCACGGGCTGGTCGGCCTGGAGCACGCGGCTGAATTCGGCCCATATCTCCCGCGCCGCGTCATCATCCATCGTGCGGGCTCCCAGGTCCATCAAGCTGTCGGCCACCGGATTCGAATACGAGCTGCGGTTTGCGCTGTTCGCGATCTTCACCTGGTCGCCGTGGAACAGCGGCCGCGGATCCACCCGGAAATTGTCCAACACCCAATTGGTCAGCACGGCATCGAACTCCCGACCCCTGTGCATACTGAGGACCGTCTGCCACTCGAGCAGTCTCGGGTGGACCTCGACCCCGACGGCGCGCAGGTCGGCCTGCAGGATCTGTGCGATGTCTCCGTAGATCGGATTTCGTTGATTCGCCAGGAGCTCGAAGCTCAGGCGTGCACCGCCTCGCTCCCGGATTCCGTCACCGTCCTCGTCCCGCCACCCGGCAGCTTCGAGCAGGGCGCGCGCAGCATCCGGATCTCTGGCCAGCGGAGAGATGGCCGGCGCATAGCGGTGCCAGGGCGGAATGGGGCCGAACGCGGGCGTCCCGTGCCCCTCGAGCACCGTCCGGACCAGACTTTCACGGTCAATTGCCAGGGTCAGCGCCCGCCGCACGTCCGGGTCCGCGAACTGCGGACGGCGTGTGTTCCAACCGATATATGCGAACTGCCGCCACGGGAAGCTGAGGAGTTGGAGGTCCGCCGTCTGTTCCACGCGAGCCGCATCGGACGGAGCGAGAGGGCCATCGACCTGGATGCCCCCGCTCATCAGCTCCGCGAGCATCGTCGTCTGATCGGGGATGATCCGGTACACGACGCTTCGGATCGTCGGTGGTCCACCGAGAGCCAGTGGGTAGTCGGGGTTGGCCTCGAACACCAGTTGCTGATTGACGTCCCAGCGAACGAAGCGATACGGACCGTTCCCGACCGGCGACCGGTTGTACGGCGCCCGGAGCAGCTCCGACGCCGGGATATCCTGGAGCAGGTGGGCGGGCGCGGGCGGCCAGAAGAAATCCTCCAGTGGCTCGGAATGCGGCGCCGTAAACCGAAACAGCACCTCGTAGTCTCCGAGCACTTCGACGCTTGCCACGTTCGCCAGGTAGGCCGCGGCGAGCGGCGATCCCGCCGCCGGATCCTTCGCGCGCCGGAAGGTAAAGGCCACATCGCGGGCCGTGACTGGCGTTCCGTCGTGCCAGAGCAGGTCGTCGCGCAGATTGAACACGACGGAGGTATCGGTCAGTACCCAGCTGCGGGCGAGCGACGGGGCAGGTCGGAACTCGGCGTCGTAGGTGACGAGCGGCGTGAACAGCAGGTAGTAGATCAGTTCATTGGCGTTCTGATCCGTGCTCACGATGGGGTTGAGACCCTGCAATTCCGAGGCGTACCCGAGGATGAGCGGCCGATCGACGCCGGAATCGCTGCGGGATGCCTTTCGATCGTCAGACCCGCCACATGCTGCCAGGATCAACACCAGCGGAGCGAAGAGCACGGCGTAGCCCGCCGGTGACCAGGTTCGGACGCGTGTTGAATTCACGCGTCGGAAGCTAGGCGCGGCCGCGTGGTGGTGAAAGGGAACCGCTGGGCAGGTCGCGCGGATTCGGCCCAGGACCTGTGAGGACGCGACTCCGATCGAAGGACCGCTTGAGTCTGCTCACCGGCGCCAGGTCCAGGCGGGATCTTCATACCTGTCGAGCAGCCGGTCGGCCGTCTCTCTTTCCGCTTCCCTCAGGCGGCCTGCCTCGATCGGAGCGCCGAACTCGGTCACGAACCCTGCGCGAAGAACCTCCACGAGCTCGGCCATCGTTGGGAGGGTATCCACCAGATCTGCCAGTCCGATCGCCCCGGTATGGGCGTCACTGCGTGCTGCCAGGCTCCCGTCGGATCCGGTCCGGAGCTCTTCGGTCACACGCTGCTCGTTGCGCAGGAGGATGGACCCGTGCTGGAGGAGGACTGCACCGTCTCGCCACTGGGCGCTGCCCACGAGTTTTCGTCCCTGGGCCGTCACTTCACCCGGCAACGGGTCCCGAAAACAACCACGGGCCGAGGGCCTCGGTGCGGGACCGGTTCGTGCCTCGCCCGCGCAGACCACCGGAGCGCCGAGATCCCGGAGTCCGGCGGCCAGCGCCCGGTTTATGCGACAATAGGTATCCCGCAACGAACCCCACGTCTCCGCCGGCGCCGTGACGGAATACGTGAGCTCTCGATGGTGGAAGACGGCACGACCTCCCGTCGGCCGCCTCACGATGTCGATGCCTCGCAGCGAGGCTGCGTCAGCGTCGTACTGGCCCGCCGCCGCCTGGTTGCGTCCAAACGACAGGCATCCGGGCTCCCACTCGTAGAATCGAACCGTGATGCCGCCCTGTCGAGCCGATTCCATGAACGCTTCGTCGACCGCCATGTTACGTGCACCAGATTGCGGTCCGTCATGCACGAGGCGAATCATGGATCAGTTCACCATTTCCGCCGCCAGACCGCCGCGTCGATGACCGACCACAGGTGGATGATCCATCCGAGCGTTCCGAACGTGACCACCCACACGATGCTCGCGAGGATGAACATGAACGCGGCCGCGAACAGTCGACCCTGCAGCAATTGGCCCAGGCCCGGTATGAAGAAGCTCGCAAGAGCGGCTATGACGTTTCCGGCGGATCCCTGTCCTGCCATCTCGATCTCCCGGTTTGTGTGCTCGGTATGTCGCCGGCGCCGGAAGCGAACCAGGCGGCGGTGTACCCAGCGGTGTCGGGATCCTTACGAGTTCAGGGCGCGCAGAGTTGCGAATCGCAGCTCAGTGGCCGGGGCACCCGGTTCGCCGGTACGGGATCAGGAAGGCCGGATCGGCCCCGTCTACCTCGGCGAATACGGCGGCGTGGACGAAGTCTTTCGCCATCCTGACGTACACGATCTTCTTGGGAAAGTCGTGATCGCCGTTCACGAATACGAGCCGGCCTGCTTCGGTCGAGCGATCGTGAAAATCCGTCGGCGACTGGCCGGAGGGCTCGGCATGGTAGATCAGGTGACCCTCGGCATCGGATCGGATCGTGACCAACTCATATCCGCGTGCCTCGCCTTCCCGAATCGTCCTCGACATCCCGACCATCAGACCGCCGCCCGGGGACATCCACTGCTCTTCGACCGCGTTCCGGCCGTCCGCCGACGCGGCTTTCCAACAACCCGCCAGCCATGCGGCTCGTTCGATACCTGCAGGTCCCGGGACGGAATTCGTCTGGGCGTGCGCCGGTGCAGATGCCAGAAGCAGGCAGGCGCTCAGCGCGACGACGGACACGGCGCCGCCGTCCACCCGGCGGTTCACCCCAGTTCCTTCAGGGTGATCAGCAGACCTCCGAAGTTGCGGCTCACGAGGTTATACACGGCTCCGGCGATCATACCCAGGACGAATCCCATGATCCCCTGGATGATCGGTGCCGCCAGAAAGAAGAACATCATGAGCCCTTTGGCGAACATCTCATCGCCGGCTCCGCCCGTCGGAATCAACAGGATAATGGGCACGAACAACCACATCACGGCTCCCATGGCGGCATAGATCACAGCCGCGACCTTACCGAGAGACATCGGATCGACGTGCGTGATTTCGTGTTTCACGCTATCCCTCCCATCTCAGGTCGAGTTCACGTCCTGCGCGGCCTTCGTCGAGGCGTCGAAGGGGCACGTCATGCGGCGCGGTGGTTACGAGGTCAGGGTCCGTCTCGGCTTCCCGCGCGATCGACAGGAGAGCCTCGGCGAAGCGCTCCAGTTCGTCCTTCGTTTCGGTCTCCGTCGGCTCGACCATCAGGGCCTCGGGAACGTTGAGCGGGAAGTAGATCGTCGGCGCATGGAAACCATAATCCAGCAGCCGTTTGGCAATATCCATCGTCTTTACGCCGGTCCGTTTCTTCAGGTCGACCGGGGAAAACACGGACTCGTGCATACCGCGCCCATAGGGAAGCGGATACTGGTCGCTGACAAGCGCCGACAGGTATGCGTTGTTCAGCACCGCGGCCTCCGCGGTGGCGCGAATTCCTTCGCGCCCCAGCATCCGACCGTAGACATAGGCCCGCACGAGCACGCCGAAGTTGCCGTAGAAACCGTGGATCTTGCCGATCGAGTCCGGTCTGTCCCAGTCCAGGGCGTAGGTACCGTTGTCGCGGCACACGACTTTCGGTGTCGGCAGGTATGCGGCCAGGTGGGCCTTCACTCCCACCGGGCCCGCTCCCGGTCCGCCACCGCCGTGTGGCGTGCTGAACGTCTTGTGCAGGTTGAAGTGGACGATGTCGTATCCCATGTCGCCGGGGCGCGTGACGCCCATCAGCGCGTTCAGGTTGGCGCCGTCCATGTACATCAGGCCGCCAGCCTCGTGCACGAGCCGGCTGATCTCTTCGATCTCCGACTCGAATTTCCCCAGCGTGTTGGGATTCGTCAGCATCATCCCCGCACAATTCTCGTCCAGCGCTGCTTTCAGGGCTTCCAGGTCGACTCGGCCGTCGGGTCCCGAACCAAATTCCACCGCCTCGAAACCCGCCATCGCGGCCGTGGCCGGGTTCGTCCCGTGCGCGCTGTCGGGAAACAACACCTTCGTTCGGTGAACGTCGCCGCGGGCGCGATGATACGCCCGCATGATCAGCACGCCCGTCATCTCGCCCTGGGCTCCGGCCGCCGGCTGAAGTGTCACCTCGTCCATTCCGGCGACTTCCTTGAGCAGCTCCGCCAGTTCGAACATCAGTTCGAGCGCTCCCTGCGCCTGCGCCTGCGGCGTGAACGGATGGAGTCCGGCGATTCCGGGCAGCCGGGCCGCCGCCTCGTTCACCTTCGGATTGTACTTCATCGTGCACGACCCGAGCGGGTACAGAGCTCGATCGACGTGATGGTTCTTCAGCGAAAGTTCCGTGTAATGCCGGACGACCTCGTTCTCGGGCACTTCGGGCAGCTTCGGCGCCTCCGAATCGGCCCTGAGGTGTCGGGTCGGAATCAGCTCGTCGAGCGGACGCGTGTCGACGTCGGGGTCGGGTACCCGAGTACCGATCCGGCCGACAACCGACTTCTCGAAAATCGTCGGTGTCGTGTCACCTTTGAATGGAAACTGGGCCATGGCCCGTTTCTCCTCTCGCTTGCTGTTCGCCTATTCGAATTCGTGTGTCTCACCGGGCGCCAGTACCAGCACGTCGGACCGGGGTTCGACCAGGCTGCGAAACCGCTCCGGATCCTGCTCGATCGGAGGCCACGTTCCATAATGGCACGGGATCACAGTGCGCGGCTTGATCAAGTTCGCGGCGCGGGCCGCGTCTTCGGGTCCCATCGTGAAATTGTCGCCGATGGGCAACACGGCGATGTCCACCCGGTCCTCGAGGAATTGCATGTCGGCGGTGAGCGCCGTGTCGCCGGCCAGGTACAGGCGCGTCTTGCCAAGGTGCAGAAGAAAGCCGCCCGGCGGGCATGTGTACCCATCTCCGCCTTCCGCGTCGAGACGACCGCCATGAATGGCGGTCGTCATCTTCACGCGACCGAACGGGAAATCGTGGCCGCCGCCGATGCTCAATCCGTGGTTGTTTTCGTGCCCCAGAACCGTCTCGGCATAGGCGCATATCTCTACGCTGCTGATCAACGTCGCGCCGGTCTCACTCAGTATCCGCCAGGCATCCTCGACATGGTCGAAGTGTCCATGCGTCAGCAGCACGTAATCGAGCCGATCGCAGAAGTAGTCTGCCCCGATCGTGGCCTTCGGGTTGCTGGTCAGGAACGGGTCAACGACGAGCCGCGTTCCTTCGTGCGTAACGATCTCGAACGTCGCGTGTCCGTGGAAGGTCAGGCGGTTCATCTATCCAGTCCTAACCGGCGATGACGTCGACGAGCCGGTCGATTTCCGCCCGGTTTCGCTTTTCCGTGAACGCCAGCAGCAGCCCGTCACCGGCCTGCAGGCTATGAAATCGGTCCAGACTGACGCCGGCGAGAATGCCGTTCTCCACTCCTCGCGCGAGGACCGCGTGCGAATCCGCCATACGTACCGCGAACTCGCGACCCACCGGCGCGTCCGGGAAGAGCAGCTCCACGCCGACTTCCACGAGCCGACGGCGCGCGTAGTGGGCATTCTGAATCGACGTCTCCGCGACCCGGCGCAGGCCCGACTTCCCCACAAGGCTCAGATACACGGTGGCCGCGAGCGCATTGAGTCCCTGATTCGTGCAGATGTTGCTGGTCGCCTTCTCGCGCCGGATCTGCTGCTCACGAGTCTGCAACGTGAGCACGTAACCGCGATGCCCCTCGACATCGACAGTCCCTCCGACGATGCGCCCCGGCATCTTCCTGACCAGCGCTTTCGTCGCCGCGAACAGCCCGACGACGGGCCCCCCGAAGCTCGGTCCATTCCCGAACGGCTGCCCCTCGGCGACGACGATGTCGGCGCCGCACGAGCCGGGTGATCGGAGCACGGCAAGCATGACGGGATCCGCCGCCACAACGAGCAGGGCGCCCGCCGCGTGAGTCGCTTCCGCGATTGGTTCGAGTTCCTCGATGCCCCCGAAGAAGTTCGGATAGCCGACGATCACAGCGGCCGTGTCGTCGTCGAGAGCGGCCGACAGCGCGGCCATGTCCAGCAGACCATCCGATCCGTATGGGAGAAGCTCCAGCTCCGCGCCCAGCCCCCCCAGGTAGGTGTTGGTCACCTTGCGGCTGTGTGGATGGAGCGACCGGGCTGCCAGCACGCGGCCGCGGCGCTTCACCGCCCGAGACATCACGGCGGCTTCCGCCGTCGCCGTCGGTCCGTCGTACATCGAAGCGTTGGCCACATCCATGCCCGTCAGTTCACAGATCATCGTCTGAAACTCGTAGATCACCTGCAGTGTGCCCTGGGCGACCTCCGGCTGATACGGGGTGTATGCGGTGTAGAACTCACTGCGCCGAATGATGTGGTCCACCGCGGCAGGCACGTAGTGGTCGTAGAGCCCGCCGCCGGCGAAACAGATCAGGTCCGCGTTGCGCCCAGCCAGCTCGGTCACCCGTCGAATCGCCTCCCACTCCGAGAGAGCCTCGGGCACCGCAAGATCCCTGTCGAGCAGGAGTCCGGCCGGGATGTCGGAATAGAGTTCGCCTATGGCAGAAACGCCGACCCGAGCGAGCATTTCGCGCCGGTCGGCGTCGCTGTGCGGTACGAACGACATGTCTGGTTAGCCTGTCAGGAGTCGATGTGATCCGCGTAGTCCGCGGCCGACATGAGCGAGTCGAGCTCCGATGGATCCGCGGCCCGCATCCTGATCATCCACCCGCTCTCGTACGGGTCCCCGTTTACGAGCGCGGGGTCCGTTTCGAGGCTCGCGTTGATGTCGACAACGTCTCCGCTGATGGGAGAATACAGATCTGACACCGCCTTTACCGCCTCGATCGTACCAAACACGTCCATCCGGCTGAAACTGTCTCCGACCTGTGGAAGCTCGACGAATACGACGTCTCCCAGTTCACCCTGGGCGTAGTCCGTGATGCCGATGATGAACTCGTCGTCAACATCAGTTTCACGGATGTACTCGTGCTCTTCCGTATACCGAAGCGTACTGGGGATGTCGGACATCCAACCCTCCAGGAGTCGTCTGGTCAGCGCGGTTTGCCATCGCCGGGGCGAAGATCATACCGGGGCGCGGCGCGAGGCGTCAAGAAAAACCCGGCTTATTTCGTCTGCCGTTCCAGTCGTCGTCGTTTTCGCTCGTCGCGACGGCGACGACGAGCGTCGCGATCGGTTTCGCCGGCATGCCGCATCGTGACATCGACGCCACCCATGAGGGCCAAACCGCGGATCCGGATGATCGGCGCCGAAGGGTCGTCGGAATCCACGGTCTGATTGTATTCGTCGAACCCACCGAGGATGCCCAAACCTTCCGTCTGGACCGTGACACCCGGTGGTACGATGACGTCCACGCCGCCGCACACGGCCAGGATCTGAACTTCCGTGACACCCGGTCCAAGCCTGGCTTCTCGAAAGTCGATCCCCGCTCCACCCATCAGGGCGATCGTCGTCAGCTTTCGCGGCGGGACCCACGAGCCGCTCCTGTCCGATCCGCTCAAGATCGCTACCTGAAAGCCATGGTCGCGCACTTCTCCCGGGCGTGCGACGAGCGGCGCCGCACCTGTCGCATCCAGCGCGGTGCCCGGCGCAGACGCCTGCAGGACCGGCAGCCGGGAGAGCAGACGTTCCAGGTCGGCAGGCTCCGTGGCGGCCCAGGCGAGATCGACCATCGCCTCGTACTGGTCCACGTCGATATCGTCGCGAACGTAGTGCGCCCGGAGGCGATCCACGGCACTTTCCTTCGCCCGGTTCATCGCGACGGGCGGCTGGGGCGGACGGAATTCATCGTTCATGGCTGCGGAGAATGTGGGACCGAATGAGGTGCGGCGCGAGCGGGAGGCGTCGGTTAGATTCTCGCCCATGATTCGCTTCGTGAAGTATACGGGCGCGGGTAATGATTTCGTCGTTGCCGTACCCGGAGCAGAACTCGACCGCGCTGGGTCCGACGCGGCGCGGAAAATCTGTTCGCGGCGGTTCGGCGTGGGGGTGGACGGGCTGATTCTCGTCTATCCACCCGACGAGCCGGACCGCGTGCGCGTGCGGTTTTTCAACCCCGACGGCTCCGAGTTTTCGACATGCGGCAACGGAACGCGCTGCGCTGCCCGGTTTGCCGCTGAACGGGGACTCGTCGGCAAGGGGCCGTTCACCCTGGTAACCTCGGCCGGGCCGATCGAGGCCCGCGTGGACGGGGACCGTGTGCTGCTCGAGTATCGGCTGCCGGCAGGGCGTGCAGGTCCGATCAGGGTGGCGGGACCGTGGGGGCCCGCGGACGGTTGGTTGATGCACTTCGGGGTTCCCCATTTCGTACTTCCCGTCGACCGTCTTCCGGAAGGTCCGATCGACGAGGTGTGTGCCGGTATCCGGAATGATCCGCAACTGGGCCCCGAGGGGGCGAACGTCAATCTGATCAGGATGCAAACCCGCAACGCGGGTGTGGTTCGCACGTTCGAACGCGGCGTCGAGGGCGAAACGCTGGCGTGTGGAAGCGGCTCGATGGCAACCGTGATCGCGGTGTGGGCGGACGGACGGGCCGACCGGTCGGTGCGTCTGGACGTGCGTGGTGGTGAGACACTGCAGATCGATCTGGTGGATGAGCCCGTGTTCGACGGCACGCCGATTCGCGTCAGGCTCGCGGGATCCGCCGCTCGAGTGTTCGACGGCGAGTTTCCCGGCGACGCATCGGAATGACGGCCGGCGCGAACCACCGGCGCGCCCGCGGTTTGCTCGACTGGTTCGTGTCGCGCGATCGAGACGTACCCGGGCGGGGCGAGACCGACCCGTACCGGATCTGGGTGTGCGAAGTCATGGCACAGCAAACACGGATCGCGACCGTCCGGGAGCGACTTCCTGAGTTTCTCGCCACCTATCCGACGCTCGAATCCCTCGCTGGATCCGATCTGGATGACCTGCTTCGCGCGTGGGAGGGGCTCGGGTACTACGCCCGTGCCCGAAACCTGCGACTCGCGGCCCAGCAGCTCGTCGAGCGGAGGGAGTTTGAACTCCCGGACAATGTTTCGGCGCTGAGACAGTTGCCCGGCATCGGTCCGTATACCGCCGGTGCGCTGGCCAGCATCGCGTTCGGCCACCCCGAACCGGCGGTGGATGGAAACGCACGTCGGGTTCTTTCCCGCCTGTTCGATCTCGCCGAACCGAAACTCAGCGGGCTCGAGGCCTGTGCGAGACAGTTGATCGAAGAGGTCGATTCCGACCTGCGCGCGGGAGAGTCCTCGCGGGCCGGCATCCTCAACCAGGCGCTGATGGATTTCGGGGGGGCCGTGTGCACGCCACGGTCACCCGGGTGCGAGGAGTGCCCGCTGGCTCAGGATTGCCTGGCTCTCCAGCGAGGAACCGTCCCGGACCGCCCACCGCGCAGACGGAGGGCAGTGCTGCCACATCACGACATCGCCGTCGCGTTGATCTGGGATTCGGGGCGCCTGTTCATCCAGCGAAGGCCCGTGGACGGACTGCTGGGCGGCCTGTGGGAGTTTCCGGGAGGTAAGGTCGAACCTGGTGAATCGCCCCGGCAGGCCGCCGTGCGCGAAGTGGTTGAGGAGACGGGAATGTCCATCCGGCTCACGGGCCCCGCCGGAGTGGTCGATCATGCCTACAGCCACTTCAGGATCACCTTGCACGCCTTCCACGCCGAACGGAGCGGCGGGCGAGCTGCCGCTGGCCAACGCAGCCGATGGGTTCTGCCCGCTGAGCTCGACGGCTTCGCCTTTCCGACCGCCAACCGAAAGCTGCTCGTCTCATTGTCGGAGCGGACCGGAGCTGCTGCCTTTAGCGCGTGAACACCGAGGCGCCGAAGAAGATTCCGAATTCGTCAGCTCCAAACAGGGTGTCGTTCTCCAGCCATCGCGTGAAGCCCACGCCGAGCCGCACGGCCATCCAATCGCCGGCGGGCAGCTTCAGCCCGATATCGCCCCCGACACCGACCTGCGTCTCTTCGCCGGCACCGAAATCAGTCCGCAGCAGGCTTGGGCCCGCGGCAAAATAGACCTGCGGCGCATAAGGATTGTCGCTCAGGTGGACGACCAGATCCGCCCCGAGTTGCAGGGTCGAGGACGCGATATCGTCCACCTCGACACGTGAGTAGCCAACCGAGGACTCGACCTGGACGGTCGGCGTCAGGAAGAACCCGACCCGCAGGCGCTGGACCGGTATGTCTACCTGCACGACGTCCAGGCTCGCTCCATCAACGCGCGTCGACGTCACGCCGGCATCGACGCCGATCTCCACCTGGGCGTCCGCAGGAGCCGTCGTCGTCAGGAATACCGTGATCGCAACGAGCGACAGGAACTTCTGCCTTGTACGCATCGGCCACCTCCCTCCCCGTCAATCGGGCATCCAGTCTCGAAATCGAATCCTCGCACTGGAGACGAGCGTGGCCCCGCCAGCGTCACTATGGTCAGGTGTTCAGCCGAAGTGGGAATCCGTGTCGTCGGGCATTCGCCAGATGAGCAGGGCGGCGACGGCGACCAGCACCGCGCCCGCCAGAAAACCGAGGCGGGGGCCCAGGGTGCCGAACCCCCAGCCTGCGGCCACCGGCCCGAGCACACGCCCGGTGCTCCCCGAGCTCTGGTTCACGCCCAGCACCTCCCCCTGCTCCCCCGGCAATGCGCGTCGAGAGATCATGCTGTGTAGCGACGGAATCACACACCCCCAGCCAAGCCCTACGAGTGCAAGGGCCACGAACAGTGCTCCGAACGTCGGGAAGCCGGCGATGACACCGAACCCGAGCGCGAGGAGAAACCCGCCCGCAGCGGCCACGGATCGCTCGCCGTGTCGCTCGACCAGCGGACCGATGAAGCGGCCCTGGATGGCGGCTGAAATCAATCCTACGTAAGCGAACAGCAGCCCTGCATGAACCGCCGAAAG
>JAOTWC010000299.1 GCA_029863105.1 Gemmatimonadota bacterium
GTGTCGGTGTCGCGATGTCCCTCCGCGTCGGTGCCGCGATGTTGCTGGTCATCCTGGCCGGCGGGATGCTGGCGTCCCTGGTGACATCGCCGGAGCAACGTCGTGCCTGGCGTGAGCAGCTCGGCAATCACCTGCTGAAGGCGGCCGTGATCCTCGTGACGGCCTGGACGATCATGGTTCTGGGCTGGCCCTGGGCTCACGGGGCGCCGTTGACCCGACCGTTCGCCGCGCTGGCCGAGCTGTCGAGCTTCTCCTTCAGCTACACGATCTTCTTTGCCGGAGAGTTCGTACGCAGTACGGAACTGCCCCGTTACTACCTGCCGCTGTACCTGACGATCGTCACGCCGCTGGCCCTGCTCGCGCTCGCCGCCTGGGGATTCGGGGCGACCATCCGCGAACAGCTGGCACGGCCGCACGAATCGAAGTCTCTCATGGTATTCCTGCTGCAGCTGTGGCTGCTGCTGCCGATCGTCTACGTCGTCGTCAACCGACCGAACGTCTACGACGGCATCCGCCACTTCCTGTTCGTCCTCCCGGCGCTGGCCCTGTTTTGCGGCTGCGGAGCCGCGTCGCTGCTGCGCAGATTCGGTTGCCGCAAGATCGCCATCGGCGCGCTGCTATTCCTGGTCGCCAGTCCCCTGCCGGCCCTGGTGCTGCTGCACCCGTATCAGAGCAGCTTCTTCAACGGTCTCGTCGGTGGCGTCAACAAGGCCTGGCGCAGCTACGACACGGACTACTGGGCCAGCAGCTACGGCGAGGCGATGCGCTGGATTCTCGATCAGGGTGTCGCCGGCGAATCGTTCGCGATCGCGGTTGCATGCAACAGCCACAATCGTCCCTGCGCGGAGTACGACTTGCAGAACGCCGGCGACGACGCTCCACGAGTTACCTTGCATTGCGTGTGGGACGGTACCGAGACGGTTCCCGACGACGTTCGCTACTTCGTGGGCACGCTACGCTATGGCAAGGCCGGCACGTTTTTTCCCGACTGGCCGGTGGAGCAACGCGTCGGGCGGCGGGGAGCGGTGTTCAGCGTGATCAAGCGCAACCCGGCGGCGCCGGAGTGAGCGCCGCGGACGCTCAGTACTGCCGTATGGACACGTTGGCGAGACGTTGCGACACGGAAACCTGATCGTCCTGACCTCCTCGATGCGGCATGATCACGACTCCACGATCACTTCGTGCAAGAGCGCGGTCAGGCGATGTCGGCGGCCGAATATGTCCTGCGCCGTCCCGAGAAGACCGTAGGGTCCGGAAATACGATCGGCAGACTTCCCGAGCTATTGTACCCGGTTTGGTCGTCAGCGAATAGCTGTCCATTGCGCCGCAGAGTGGCTACGATCCGCCGATGGCCACCGCCCTCCAGCCTTGGCAGATCCTGCTGGCCGCCTTCTCCGGCTGGATCAGCCGCCATCAAGACGCAGTCATCGAGTATCTCACCGCGTTGGCCGAACGACCGACGCCCAGGATCGAGATCGCCTGAATCACTGCCAGCCCCTCCCCGCTCGGTGTCGACTGGGTCGTGAGTATCGAACCGGGACCCGCGGGGACGGCTCCGGTGGCTCGGAAGACTCGTCGCACCACAACCCGCAGCGGTCCTATAACTCCAGACTTCGCAACGAGAGTAATCAGGTCATGAGTTTTTCTCGATGCGCGGGAGCCGTTCGATTAGTACACGCACGACGCGCGTAGCTTCAGAGTCCAAAACGGTGACCTCGTAGTTGCCCAGTCTCACCTTTTCCCCGGTCCGCGGGATGCGTGCCAGCGTTTCGATCAGAAGACCTCCGACGCTGTCGGCCACACTTCCGGCCGGCAAGGTGACGTCGCACTTCTTCGTAAACTCGTCGATAGGACATGCGGCTTCGACTTCGAAACGACCCTCGCCCTTTTTCACGATGAGCGGTACCTCTGCGTCGAACTCGTCCTCGATGGGACCGACCATCTCCTCGAGGACGTTCTCGATCGTGATGATTCCGGAGGCGCTCCCGTATTCATCGACCAGGACGGCCATGTGGTTCTTGGATCTCTGGAACTCCTTCAGCAAAGCGTCCAGGTGCACGGTTTCCGGGAGGAAGAGTGGCTCCCGGGCGAGCTGCACCAGAGAGGTCAGTTCGTCCCCGCGGGACATCGCTTTGAAGACGTCCTTGATATGGACGATGCCAACCACGTGATCCAGGCCGCCCTCGCACAAGGGAAATCGCGTGTGGCCTGATTGCGACGCGATCTCCAGCTTTGTTTTCATCGGGTCGTGCCGGTCGAGGTACAAGACCTCGCTTCGGCGCACCATGTGGCGTCGCGCGATCTTGTCCTCCAGATCCAGTACGTTCTCCAGCATTCGTCGTTCGCCTGCCCCGAGATGACCCATGGCTGCCGATTCCGTGAGGATCACTCGCACCTCGTCCTCGGTGATCGCCTGGTCGTGCTCCGAGACAGATTTCAGACCCACGGCTCGAAGCATGGCGTTGCTTGACACGTTGATCAGGAAAATGAACGGTCTGAATACCCTGTAGAACACGGCCAACGGGTAGGCGATGAACAAGGTTGTCGTGCGGGGGCGCTGGATCGCTCCGATCTTGGGAGCCTGCTCACCCACGGTCAGGTGCAAGTAGGTGATAATGAAAAACGCCACCGGGAAAGCGGCGAAATGCACTTTCTCCTGGGGCAGGCCGAAAAGCTGAAACGCGGGCTCCAGCATCTTCGCGACGACAGGCTCTCCGACCCAGCCCAGTCCGAGGCTCGCCAGCGTGATACCCAGTTGGCACGCCGATAGGTAAACGTCCAGGCGTTCCAGCATGCGATTGGCCAGACGGAC
>JAOTWC010000298.1 GCA_029863105.1 Gemmatimonadota bacterium
GCCGGACGGGACCGTCGCGGTGGACATGCGCTTGCGTCCGGCGACACCGGTTCCGGAGTCCCCTGTGGCCCTCTTGCAGGCCAGCTCACTGTTCGGCGATTGGCAGGCGGCTCTTTTCCCGGCTGCGGAGCGGCCTGACATCGCAAAGGATACCGTCGGTCTACCCGAAGGGGTGATTCCGGGCAGAAGCCTGGCCGAGTTCTCTGAGTTGAGCGAACACACCTCCGAAATCGCCGCCAACCTTCGTGGGATTACGGAACGTCTGGAAATTGCGCTGAGCGACCAGTCTGCGGCGGAGGTCAGCGGTGCGATTCGCAACGTAAACCTGGCGACCGAGGAACTGCTCGGGCTGCTGCGCGACCAGCGATCGGCGCTCGACCGGCTCGCGGCCGACGTGCAGGATGCCGGCGGAACGATCCGGGAGGCCTCGGGCGCCCTGCAGGGGACATTGAGCCGGCTCGACTCGGCCACGGCAGGCGGGCGCCTGGACCGGATGTTCGCCAATGCCGAATCGAGCGCGGCGAACCTCGAGGAAGTCACGGCAGAGTGGCGCGATGCCGGCCGCCGTCTGAACGTCACGTTGAGTCGCGCGGACAGTACGCTCAACCAGGCGGGCGAAGCCCTGGCGCGCATGAACCGGGGTGAGGGAACGATCGGTCGACTCACCTCCGACGAGGTGCTGTACGAGAACACGGCCGCCACGCTGGAGGAACTCCGCGCCCTGCTCGACGATCTCAAGACCAATCCTGGCAAGTATTTTCACTTTTCGGTCTTCTGATCGACGCGACCCGCCGGTCTTCCGCGACCACGAAGTGTCACAGGAACGGTTCCCGGCGCACGTCCCTCGGCCTAGTAATTCAGGAGCCGCCGGTACCTGGACCGCGGCAGGCCCTGACGCGGAGGAGACGAATGAGCAGATCGGTGAATCGGGTGATTCTGGTGGGCAACGCAGGGGCGGACCCCGACGTCCGCCGAACCCCCTCCGGGACGGCGGTGGCTCATCTCTCGCTGGCGACGAATCGCCGCTATCGGGTGAACGGGGAACTGCAGGAGCGGACGGACTGGCATCGCCTGACGTTCTGGGCGGCGGCGGCGGAAACGGTGGAGCGCTACGTGCGGCGTGGCAACCGCCTCTACGTCGAGGGACGGATCGAGTACGGATCGTTTGATCGGGAAGGCCAATCCGTGCCCACGACGGATGTCGTCGTTCAGGAATTCGTGTTTCTCGACGGTTCGGTCGATCAACCGGTCGCGTCCGATGATCGGGCCGAGTCCTCGATCGCAGAGGAGCCCGCGCCGGTGTGAGGTTGCCGTTGCCCGTATCGGGAAGGGCAACCAAGTTCTGTGTTTCCGATATGCGGGAGCAGCATTCGTATGGACCCTAAGACCGCGCGGCCCGGCGGCAACGGCGAAGTCGCATCGCAGGAACGGCCGCAGCCGAGCCGACTCTCATCCGCGCCCCCCATGCGCGTGCTCGTCGCAGGTGCAGACGGGTTTCTCGGCAGCCATCTGCTGCCCCGGCTTTCGGGGCGCGGACATCTCGTGCGAGCGACCTGGAGGGACATAGAGGGTCGGGGACGCCGCACGGCACCCGGAGTCGACTGGCGCGAGGTGGACCTCACCAGACAAGAGCAGGTCGTTGGCTTGGCGGAGGGGTGCGACGTAGTCGTACACCTGGCGGGGCTGTTTTCCCGCACTGGCGATCATACGCTGGCCCGCGTTCACGGAACGGGAACACGCAACCTGGTCGCAGAAGCAGCGAGGGCCGGCGTGGACCGATTCGTCTACGTGAGCGTGCTCGGGGCGCGGCCCGGAGCGGACGACTATTTCGGCACGAAATTCGACGCGGAGAGCGCTGTGCTGACCTCTCGGGTACCCAGCATCATACTGCGCCCCTCCGTGATCTACGGCCCGGGTGATCGGTTCACGACGACGATCATCCGGCTGCTCCGCACGATGCCCGTGTTCCCGATGCTTGGTCGGGGCAGGTTTGTCGTGCAGCCGCTCGCCGTCGAGGACATGACCGATGCCTTGGCACAGTGCGTCGAGCGTGAAGATCTCGACGGGAGACAGTTGGAGCTGGCTGGACCGGAGCGCCTCGAATTTCGAGAGATCGTGGGCCACGTGTCGGCGGCCCTGGGGATTCGGCGTCTGAAGCTGCCGATTCCGACGCGACTGGGACACCTGGCCGCGAAGTGCGGGCGCTGGCTCGGCATGTCCGCGCCGTTCGCCGAGGAGCAACTGGAGATCCTCGCATCCGGAAGCGTGCTGAGCACGGTGGAGAATCCTCTGCTCAGCGTGTTCTTCGTGAAGCCCCTGCCATTCGGCGACGCCGTGGCGGACTATTTGGAGCATGAAAGATGAACGTCGCGTCCGGAGGCCACGAAGACGGCGGATTCCTCACCGTTTCCAACCTGCTGTCGCTCGCGCGCATCCCTCTGGGCATCACGTTTCTTGCCGTGGACAACCCGCTCACGGCGGCGGCGGTTCTGGCTGCGGGAGCGGCGACGGACCTGCTCGACGGTGCGATTGCCCGATTGACGTCCACCCAGACCGAAGTCGGGGCCCTCCTCGACCCTTTCTGCGATCGGATCTTCGTGTTTCTGGCGCTGGTGTCGTTCCTGCCGAGCGGACACGTGGACTGGGCCGGTTTCGTCATTTTGATTCTCCGGGACCTGTTCACCGGCGGAGTGTTCATCGTGTCCAAGTTGGCCGGTGAGCCCGTTCCGTTCCACTCCCGGATGGGTGGACGCGTGACCACGGCGCTTCAGGTCGTCGCGTTGTTCACACTGATTTTCGCGCCGGAGTGGGC
>JAOTWC010000301.1 GCA_029863105.1 Gemmatimonadota bacterium
AGTTGACGTCCGCAAACGCGCTGTTGTGGGACGTTGTCGTGAGCACCCCGTTGATCAACCCGTTGTCCCCCGCACTGCCGCCGAATGCGTCGATTTCGTCGTCGCCGACGCGGGCGGGCGAGACGCCGGAGGCGTTTGCCGGAAACAGACAGGCTCCGAGTGCGCCATTTCCGGCTGACACCGCGTATACGATGCCGGCGTTGATCGAACCGCGCAGCGCCGCGTCGAGCGCCGCGTCGATCGGACCGCCGATGCTCATGTTCGCGACCATCGGCTGCGCCGGACTCGCTTGCTTCCGGGCGACGACTTCGTCCATCGCCGCGATCATGTCGGCGGATTCGCAGGATCCTCCGTCCTCACATACGCGGAACGAGTGAATCGGCGCTCCAGGGGCTACGCCGACCACGCCTCCGTTTCCGTCGATCGCGGCCGCGGTTCCCGCCGTGTGCGTCCCGTGGCCGTGCCCGTCCTCGCCGTTATGCCCGACTTCGGCGGAGACGAAGTTCGTCGCCTCGACCACGTTGAGGTCCGGGTGATCGCTGTCGACGCCGGAATCGAGTCCGAAGTACCAGGGGGTGATCTCACAGCCAGGCGTCTGCGTCGAAGCCCATGTCTCGTTCGCCGGCGCTCCGATGGCCTGGATCCCGTACAGCAGGGACAGGTCATCATGGTTGCCGCTATCGACACATGCCCCCGGAGGAGCCGTCTGCGTCGTCGCGCATGAAATGTTCGTGTAGCCCGAGAACCCGTCGGCGTTGGACGCCTGCACGCGGTAGCAATACTCGGTCTGCTGGGTCAGGCCGCGGCTCTCATACGCCTGGACATTCGGCGCCGTCAGCGCGATCTGCAGCCAGGATCCGGTCTGGCCCAGCCTTCGCTCGACGCGGAACGCGTCTTCGTTGGACGACCCGTCCGTCCAGGCGAGGTCGATCTGATTGTAGCTGATCGGGGTGGCGCTCAGTCCCGACGGATCGGCCGGCGGATTGCAGCCGCCGCCGGTGACCGCGACCGAAACGCCGTACCGCGCGCCGAGAAGCGCGACGATGTCATCGCGCTCGCAGTCCGCGAGGACCCGATCGTAGAACAGGATCTCGGCCACGCGGCCG
This sequence comes from Gemmatimonadota bacterium, assembly GCA_029863105.1. Classification (GTDB taxonomy): domain Bacteria; phylum Gemmatimonadota; class Gemmatimonadetes; order Palauibacterales; family Palauibacteraceae; genus JARFPW01. The sequence goes on from JAOTWC010000301.1 coordinate 1,107, forward strand.
TCAAACCGCGCACTTGTGCTCGGCTCCGTCATGCCAACCACGTAGCGGTCGAACGCCGGCAGCGCGAAGCCGAGGGCAGCAGAGCCGGCGGGCGACCCGTTGACCTGCAGGTCAGCCTGTCCACCACCCGCGACACGCCACACACCCACATAGGTCTCGTTGGCGGACACAGTGGTCGTACCGTTCACCCAGCCGTTTGACGAATCCCAGTAGTCGAATGCGCCGCCCGTGCTGTTCGCCCAGGTCACCATGCCGGCGCGGCTGGAGGAGCTCCCCCACGCGCCGAACAGGCCGTAGTTGTGGCCGGAAGCGTCATCCTGGCGGAACACGGCGATGAGAGTTCCCGCACCGTGACTGGCGACGCCCGCTACTTCCAGCGCCTCGTCATTGTCGCTTCCCGTGTTGAACGCGACGGATGCGTTGCCGCCGAAGTCGGTGGACGGGGCATCATACGTCGGCCGTCGGGCGGCGTCGGCCTGCCCGGCATCCGCCTCGGAGCCGCGATTGGTCCACGTGGTGACATCTCCGGCCGACAGGTCGTTGGCAATCAGGCGGAGCCGCAGGCCGGTCTCCGTAACCGTCACGGGGGGCGGCAGCGGCCCGATCGCGTCGGTCGTGGCGCACGCGGCCGGCGTTGCTCCCGAATTTCCGTTGCCGTTGAACGATCGGACCTGGTAGCAGTACTCCGTACTCGGGTCGAGACCGGCGTCGCCGAACGAGGTCTGGTTCGCCGGCGTGGTGGCGATCTCGACCCACGCTCCCGCCTGGCCGAGACGCCGGTCGATCCGGAAACCGTCCTCGTCAATCGACGTGTCCGTCCAGCCGAGATCGATTCCGTCGATGCCTGCGGCAGTCGCCGAGAGCCCCGCGGGATCGCTCGGCGGATTGCAGCCGCCACCCGGCACGGAGACGGATACGCCGTACTGGGCGCCCAGCGCGGCGGTAATGTCGTCCCGCTCGCAGTCCAGGATTGCCCGGTCGTAGAACAGGATCTCAGCCACCCGACCGTCGAACCGGGTGCTCGAGCTGGGTTCCGTCATACCGATCGTGTAGCGGTTGAAGGACGGGAATGACGAACTGAGCGGCGAGGAACCGGCGGCTGCGCCGTTCAGGAAGAGATCGGCCCGGACACCACCTGTGACGCGCCACACGCCAACGTAGGTCACGCCGCCGGCGGGAGACCCGGTGCCGCCTGTCCAGCCGTTGCTCGAATCCCAGTACTCGAGATGTCCGCCGCTTTTCCGCCAGGTTACCATGCCGGACCGGCTCGCCGAACTGCCCCAGGCTCCAAACAGCCCGTAATTGTGTCCCGACGCCCCCTCCTGTCGGAACACGGCGATCAACGTGCCGGATCCATGAGAAGAGACCCCCGTGATCTCCAGCACGTCGTCCCTGTCGCTGCCTTCGTTGAACCCGACGGACGCGTGCCCGCCGAATTCGGCGGCCGGCGCATAGTAGACCGGCCGCTTGGACACGGTTGGCTGGCTGGCATCCGCCTCGCTGCCCCGATTCCCCCACGACGCCACTTCGCCGGGAGTCAGGTCGTTCGCTACGAGGCGCACCCGAAGGCCGGCTCCCGGCACGCTCACCGGCGGCGGAATCGTCGGTCCGGTATCCGTCGTCGCGCAGGCGGTGTTCGTGTAGGCCGAGGTTCCGTCGGCGTTGTACGCCCGAACCTGGTAGCAGTACTCC
>JAOTWC010000300.1 GCA_029863105.1 Gemmatimonadota bacterium
GAGCGGTACGGCCCCCTCGAAGCGATCCTCGAGCACACGCATGACATCGAAGCAGGACGAATACGAAAAGCTCTCGAGCAGCACGCGGAAGAGGCTCGTCTGTCCAAGCAACTCGTCACGATCCGCCTGGACGTACCCATCGATCTGGACCTCGAGGCATTGCGACGTGAACCGCCGGACAATTCCCGGTTGCGCGACTTGTTCGTCGAACTCGAGTTCCACACCCTCGCCAGGCAGTTCGGAGGCGTCGACGAATCGAGTCAGCCCGGTATCGAGGACGTGCCGGCCGACGACGCCCCGGACCTCGTGCGCTGCGAAGTCATCGCTGACGCGACGGACATTCCTGCCGTCGTCACGAGTCTGACCGGAACGCAGCCGATCGGCGTCCGCGCGGTGGCGTCGGGCGACCCGCTTCGCAGTGGGTTGGTCGGCCTCGGCCTGGCCTCCGCAGCTGGCGAGGCGTGGTATCTGTCGTTCGCTCACCATAGCCCCACGACTACCACCGATGAGCAGGGGAATCCGGTTCTCGCGCTGGACGCGGCCACGGCACCGATAGACAATCTTCCGCCTCTTTCGTCGGAGCTTCTCAGCGGAATCCGGGATCTGCTGGAGGATGCGGCGACTGCGAAGTGGAGTGGAGACGCGAAGTACGACCTGCACGCGCTGGCCGGCGCCGGACTCGCCCTGGCCGGCGTCACGTTCGACTCGTCCCTCGCCTCCTACTGTCTCGATCCGGGCAAGCGGTCCCACGAGTTGGAGGTCGCAGCGTTGGAACGCCTGGGCGTCTCCGTGCCGGATCGCACGGAACTCTGCGGTTCCGGTCGGTCCTCGATCCCAGTTGAAGAAGTGGATCGAGCGCGGGCGGCAGCGCACGCGGGAGGCGGTGTCGCCGCCTTGCTCGCCATGGGCAAGCAGATGCGCGAGGATCTCGAAAGCTACGAAATGACCCGGCTGCTGGAGGACGTCGAGCTGCCACTGGTCCCGGTCCTTGCCAGCATGGAACGCAAGGGGATCCGCATCGACACCGAGTTCTTCCGCGAACTGCACGAGCGTCTCGAGCGAGACATCGAACTCGTTCAGAGCGAGATTTATGCACTCGCAGGTGGTGAAGTGAACCTGCGATCCGTGCCCCAGTTGAGAAAGCTCCTGTTCGAAACGCTGCACCTTCCCGAACTGAGAAAGACCAAGACGGGCGCCTCGACCGACGAGTCGGTCCTCAGCGCGCTGGCAGCAGAGGGCCACGCCGTGCCACGTCTGATTCTCGAACATCGGGAGCTGGACAAGCTCGACTCGACCTACGTACGCAAGCTGCCCTTGATGATCGCCCCATCCACGGGCCGCATTCATACCAGCTTCAATCAGACAGTAGCCGCGACGGGACGGTTGTCCTCGAGTGATCCGAATCTGCAGAACATTCCGATTCGATCTTCGCTGGGACGTGAAATCAGGAAAGGTTTCGTGCCGGCTGACGGACACGTGTTCCTGTCAGCCGACTATTCCCAGATCGAGCTGCGCGTGCTGGCACATCTAAGCGGAGATCCGGCGTTTGTCGCCGCATTCAAGGAAGGCAGGGATATCCACTGCGAGACGGCCTCCCGCATCTTCGACATGCCGGCCGACGAAGTGTCACCCGCCATGCGGGACCAGGCCAAGACGATCAACTTTGCGACGATCTACGGTCAGGGGCCCGCCGCGCTCGCGACGCAGCTCGGGATCAGTCGGTCTGAAGCCGGCGAATTCATCGAAGCGTACTTCAAGCGGTTCGAGGGCGTAGCCGTGTACCTCGAAGCGATGAAGGAGCAGGCCAGGACACTCGGCTACGTGGAAACGCTGCTGGGGCGGCGCCGGTACATCCCCGAGATCCGGTCACGGAATCCCGGGGTCAGAGGACTGGGAGAGCGGACGGCGACCAACTCCCCCATTCAGGGCACGGCCGCAGATCTCATCAAGCTCGCGATGATCCGTCTGCACGAACAACTGGAAACGACTCCCGCCAGCATGCTCCTCCAGGTCCACGACGAACTGCTGTTCGAGACACCTGCGGATCATGCCGACGAGCTTCGTGTCGTCGTCCGGGAGAGCATGGAGGGGGCGATCGAACTCGACGTGCCGTTGCGAGTGGACATCGGAGTCGGGAAGAGCTGGTACCTGAGCAAGGGCGGTTGAGGGCCGGCTACAGGGGAGCCCGGAACTGAGGATTCACGGACACGACCCACTCCCATACTCCGTCAGTTCCCGATCCGTGGATCGCTTCGATTCGGATCAGGTCGTATACGATCGACACCCCGCCTCCCGCCGCAACCTTGATTCCGTCCGAATCCTCGAACCCGAGCCGGCGAAATCGTGCGTCTCCTTCGTCCAGCATGGTCCAGCCGATCGCCCCCAGGGCACGGAGGCGAAGCCAGGGAAACACGAGAATGCGGGACAGTGCCACCTGGGCGAATGCGGCCGTTTCTCCGGCGTACGCCCGGAACCTGTACCCCGGTACGGTTCCACGTCCGCCGATCAACAACAGGCGCTGCGGCGGTTCGTCACCTGTGACCAGACCGAATCCTCCGTGGCCTTCCCAGCCCCAGTCGGCATCCGGTTCCGTGGGGACGGCCCGAAGTTCAGCGATCCATCGCGTGTAACTGAAATCACCGAGAGCTGCGAAGTCGACGATCAGATCGGCTCGAATCTTCGATCCGGCGAACGGGGCCAGGTGCCGATTCCAGCTCACGGTCACCCGTGTGTCGCGACCCTCCACAATGGGTGTGAGCGGCCGGGGAACCGTATGCCCCAACGGATTGAGCTCCAGG
>JAOTWC010000302.1 GCA_029863105.1 Gemmatimonadota bacterium
CGTACCGAGCAGCGAGAGGGCGGCCACCGCGATCCACGTACCGACAAACAGATAGATAGCGACGAAAAAACGCGCATCGGCAAACAACAGATCGCGCGACCGGGCGGCGGCGAAAGCGACCATCAGCAGGACGAGGCTGTAGATGCCAAGGTTTTCGAGCGCCATTGCCGCGTCGAGAATGCCGAGGGCGAACCCGAGAGCAGCTGCCTGCCCGGCCCGAAGCCTCAACGCGGCCAGCAACAGCCCGCCGACCAGCAGGTCGGGGGCGGCGATGAAATCCAGCCGCGGTCGGAGCAGAAAGTGGACAAGCAGCAAGGCGACGACGGTCAGGGTCGATAGCATCGTATCCGCCCGCTGCAGGTCGGCCACACTCGTCATGGACCGGGGTCCGTTTCCGGTACGAAGTCCGTCGAGGCTCCGGGAAGCCATCCGAGGACGACGCTCTCCTGTCCCGGTCGAACTGCGGGTTCGACCAGGAACGAGTGTGTCCAGCCGAGCTGTGCCTCGTGCTCGGCGAGAACCCGACCCACGGGCAGGCCTCTGGGATAGACGCCGCCCACGCCCGATGTCACCACGGAAGCGCCGGCAGGCACATCCGTCCGGAAAGGAACGCCCTCCATCAGCAGCAGCTGCTCACCATCGGAGGTCACGAATGGCCGAACGATGCCCGTCGCCGCACCATCGGCAGTGACCACCGCCGCCCGAAAATCCGGATGTGTCCAGTAGTCTCCCGTGCCGGTTGATCCGATGGCCGAGCGCACGACCCCCAGCAGGCCCGCGGGAGTCGCGATCGCCAGCGGCGTGTCGAATTCTTCGACCGATTGCGTGTTGACGATGAACCGGCTGGATTCACCGCCGTGCGGTCGCCCGGGCAGCAGTTCGGCCACGAAGTAGATTCCGGATCCTCGGGCGGGAAGATCCAGCATCGCTCTCAGGCGCCGGTTCTCCACCTCCAGGTCATCCGACGTCTGTGCCCGGACGGCCAGCAAATCCCTCTCGCGACTCAGGTGCTCGACGCGGGATACCAGACCGGCCCGGGTGCGGTACAGCTCGTGAGTCGCCAGAAACGGCCGGAGCACCGTGGTGCGCAGAAGTCGCGTGACGGTGAGAGTGGGTCCGGGCCCGAGCCCGGCGAGGACGACCGCACAAACCGCACACGTCAGCGCTACGACCAGGTCCCGCTGGCCCTTCGGCCTGCCCACGGTCGCATAGTGCACGCTTCTACGTCCTCAGCACGCTCCGGAAGCGTGGCAGATCGTCGAGGATTCGCCCGGCGCCTCGCACGACGCAGGTAAGGGGCTCCTCGTCGACGTGGATCGGGAGGCCCGTTTCTTCGCGCAGCAGCATATCCAGTCCCCGAATCAGCGAGCCTCCCCCGGTCATCACGATGCCCCGGTCGACGATGTCGGCCGCCAGTTCCGGCGGCGTGATCTCAAGTGCCCGCCGCACCGCCCCGACGATCTGATGGATGGGCTCGAGCATACACTCCCTAACCTCCGCCGAGTTCACCCGGACGGTCTTCGGAATCCCCGAAACCAGGTCGCGGCCCTTGACCGACATGTCGCGCTCATCCTCGGTGGGAAAAGCCGACCCGATCTGGATCTTGATCGCTTCGGCCGTCGGTTCCCCGATCAGCAGATTGTAGTTCTTGCGGAGAAACGACACGATCGCACTGTCCAGTTCGTCACCGCCGACACGGATCGACGTCTCTGCCACGAGTCCGGACAAGGCGATGACGGCGATCTCGGTAGTCCCACCTCCCACGTCGATCACCATGTTACCCGTCGGCGTTTCGACCGGCAGGCCCACGCCAATGGCCGCCGCCATCGGCTCGGACACCATGTAGACCTCCTTGGCTCCAGCCGCATGAGCGCTCGAGCGGACAGCGCGCCTCTCCAGCTCTGTGATACCGGAGGGTACACCCACGACGACGCGCGGACGCACCTTGAAGAAGCGGCTGGAAGTAACGGACTTCAGGAAGTAGCGAAGCATGATCTCGGTGACGTCCACATCGGCGATCACCCCGTCCTTCAGCGGCCGAACCGCTTCGACGCCATGCGGCGTGCGCCCCAGCATCCGCTTCGCGTCGAGGCCGATGCCCACTACCTGTCCGGACGCCTTGTCCACGGCGACAACCGAAGGCTCATTCAATACGATGCCCTCACCGCTCACATACACGAGCGTGTTGGCCGTACCGAGATCGACACCAACGTCGTTTATCGGTAGAAAGCTAGCGTCGAAAAGCCGTTTCCACATTCAGCGGTTCCGTTGTTATCGCCGGGATCGAGAGGACCGTCGGCGGGCCAATCCTCGGGTACCAGCCCTGCCGAGACGTCGGGTGCGGCTGAAATGCTCCGCAAGCTCCGGGCCGCCGGCCCGCGGAATCTAGACCGCGCTACGAACTGGCGAAAGCGGCCCGCAAACCCGTTTGATTCCTGCTCTACAGCACGTCGGTGAGGGGGATGCTCGCCAGACCGAACGCCTCGCCCACGGCGGCATAGGTCAGTTTTCCCCGCACGGCGTTGAGACCGAGGGCCAGCGACGGGTTGGCGCGACAGGCCCCCTCCCACCCCTGCCCTGCCAATTGCATGGCGTACGGGAACGTCGCATTCGTCAGCGCCAGAGTGGACGTTCGCGGCACGGCACCAGGCATGTTGGCCACGCAGTAATGGATGACGCCCTCGACGACGTAGGTCGGATTGGCGTGCGTGGTCGGCTTCACAGTTTCGACGCAGCCACCCTGGTCCACGGCGACGTCCACGATCACGGATCCGTCCTTCATCAGCTTCAGATCGTA
>JAOTWC010000303.1 GCA_029863105.1 Gemmatimonadota bacterium
AAGCTCGTCGGCGGCATCCGAGAACCCGGCCTGCGACAGGTTGTCGATGACGTGGAGAACCAGCTCCGGCAGAGTGTCCTCTTGCCTTGTCAGGCTGCGCAGCGCGCGCACCGCGCGTGCGGCGACCGGCCGGGGTCCCTTGAGCGCGACGGCGAATTCCCGCACGGCCTCCTGGACCAGGTCCATCTCGGCGTAGGCGGTGCCCAACTCGGCATGCGCCGCATGATCGGTCGTGTGCCGCTCCTCGGCGCGCCGAATTCGGTACTGTGCCAGACGGGCACGAAAGTAGTGGCCGCTCAATTCGTCCGACGGCTCCCCGGCCGAAGAATCCGCTCCGACATCCGCGTCCCCGGCGGCTTCCGCCGGTACGGGCTCCGGCTCCGTTACGGGCTCCGGCTCCGCTACGGGCTCCGGATCGGCCGTAGGCTCCGCGACAGCCTCCGCAACAGACGCGGACTCGGGCTGCGCAGTTCCGACGACCACGCTCGGTGCCGGTGTCGACCGGATCTCGAGCCACGGTTCGGTGCCGTTGAGCACCAGGCACTCGGCGAGCCGCGCTGTCGCGGCTTCCATCAGCGCCGGCTCCTGAATCGCTATCTGGAATTCCTCGACGGCCTCTTCGATCAGCCCGATCGTCATGAACTCGACCCCGAGATCGTAGCGTAGCGTCGGGTCACCGTTCGGAAGGGCATTGGCCACCTGCGCGCGGAACTGGCCCAGCGCACGGCGCACGCCCTCCAGTCCCTCGTCCTCTGACGAGCTCGCCGGCCGCACCTGTGGAGCCGGGGGTGCGGGGTCGAACCCGGCATGCGATCCCGTGGCAGCGAGCGCTTCGGAAACGAGACCGGCGAGGTTGATCGACCCGGCGGCCGCGACGGTCTCCGGGTCCATCGCCGGCTGCGCCGTGGCTGTCTCTCCATCGGGATCGAGTTGCTGGATCCGCGCGAGCAGTTCCTTCGCTTCGCTGCCCCGGTCGACGCGGGCCTGATAGACGGATCGCAACTGCACGGCGGCCGCCGCCGCGTCGCCGAGCGCCTCCAGGCGCTCCGCATAGGTGAGACGGATCGGCTCGTCACCGCTCGCCGTCGCGAACTCCTCCACCGCCTCCCTGGCGTCCGACAGACGACCTCCCTCGAGCGCGCGGTCCACGTAGATCATGCAGCAGCGGCGTCCCTCTGCGAGCAGACCCGTCTTGGCGTGCAGCCCACCGAGCTGTCGGTACAGCAGGTCGCGGTCGGGGGCGATTCGCAGGACCTTGTTGCATAGCGCTATGGCGCTGGTATGCATGCCCTGCTCGGCATACCGGTCGGCTGCCTGCTCGTAGCACTCGACGGCGGCCGCCGTCTCGCCCTGCCGCATATGCAGATCGCCGATCCGGTTGTAGATGCTGAGGTCGACCGTTTCGGCGTCAAAATCAAGCGCACGCCGGTACAACTCGATCGCCCGTTGCCAGTCGGATCGCTGTTCCGCGCGTCTCGCGTCGTGTTTGAGCTTCTGGAAATTCGTCATTTCAGGGGCGCGACCCATCCTCGCCAATCGGAATCCGGGCTTGAAAACCTGCGTGGTTTCGAGCTGGATAGATCAAGAATCCGGCCAGCGGGATCGTGGGCGCTCAGTCGGACCGTTGAATGTACTCGCCGCGGATTTCCGGTGCGTCCTGCAGACTCACCGACACCTGGAAGATCGTGTTTCCGTTCGGTGAGCGGGCGAACTGGAACGAAGCCAGCCAGCGGTGCAGATCTCGATCGAGCGAGATCACGTTCTGGCCGAATTCCTTCTCGCTGAAGTTGTATTGGGTTCGCCACCTGACCGACCAGTTTGAAGTGGGTCGCAGCGACAGTGTGGCGTTCATCGACTGGCTTTCCGTTCCCGATTCCTCGGGCCTGACCCGCAGCAGACTGTAGGTGACCGACAGACTCCACGGGCCGGCGCCGGTTCCGCCGAACGGATCGTCGATCCCGTAGATCTCTTCATCTCGGAATCGGTCCCGCGCGCTCGTCGTGGCAGGCCGCGGCTCCGGCACGGAGCGGTCCCGCACACCGAACACGTCTGAACTGCCGCCTCCCCGGAAGCTGAAGCTTGCAGTGAGTTTTTGCAGGAACGGCGAGAAATCTCGGGTCGACCCGCTCCCGCTGAACAGGTCGTGCGTCATGTTGATCGACAGTCCGCGCAACAGCTCCGACGTCACGCTGTTCGTGATCGCCTCGGACACCAGGACAGGCTCGCCGATCTTCGCCCGTTCAAAGTCGAACCGGAGGGCCGAGGTGCGAATTCCCAGCAAGGTGATCGTCTCCTCCCGGCGCCGCCGGGCCGGCGAGGGTCGTGCCCCGAACAGGTCGGGTTCGGCCTCGGTCGCCGCGCTGTCCGCCGCCGCCTCCAGGTTCGCGGAATCGGCATCCGCCTGTGGGGCGGGCAGTTTGGCCTCGAAGGTCTGGTTGAGACTGATCGACAGTTCGTGCCGGGCCGTGCCAGCCGTGGTCGGGAAGCCCGGAATCGCCGAGAGCGCCGAATCGAGCACGACGGCCGGAGAGTACGACCAGTTCAGTGCGGGAGAGATCTTGTGCCGCACCCGGGTGAATCCGGCGAACCCGGGAAAGAACCCGTACAGGTCCGATGACAGCGTCGCGCCGAGACTGGCTCGAGTTGGCGCCGCCTCGAAGTCTCCACCCGTATCGGCGCTGCGGAACAGGGCGCCGTCCGCACGAACCTGAGGTCGCAACACCGTGGACCCAGCGAGATTTACCTGGAAGTCGGCCCCGGCGTCCCATTTGTACGTGGTCTGGGCCTCCGGG
>JAOTWC010000304.1 GCA_029863105.1 Gemmatimonadota bacterium
GTCGCGTAATTCGGTCCCCGGGAACCGTAGCGCATCGAGATCATCCCGGCAGCCATGTCTGCGATGAACATCGGGATGAAGAATGGAGAGACCCGTTGCGGCCCCTGGGTGAGCAATTTCGAGTGCTGCGCTTCCAGGGTCGACAGGCCGCCGATACCGCTCCCGACGATGACCCCCGTCCGGTCGGACGGCGATTCCGGACTCATTCCCTCGAGCCCCGCCTGCCTGACCGCTTGATCGGCTACTCCCAGGGCAAACTGAAGAAATCGATCTGCCCGGCGCGCCTCCTTGCGATCCATGTACAGCTCGGGATCGAAGCCCTTCACTTCACACGCGAACTGGACGAGCTGATCAGAGGCATCGAACAGCGTAACCGGCCCGGCGCCACTCTTGCCGGCGAGCAGCGCAGCCCACGTCGTCTCCACGTCGAGACCGACCGGAGTGATCAGGCCCATGCCCGTGACGACGACGCGACGACGATCCCCGCTCATGGCCATGGCAGGCTGCCCGGTGCGATCAGTCCTGCGCCTGGTCCAGGTATCGGATCGCATCCCCTACGGTCTGCATCTTCTCCGCGTCTTCGTCGGGGATTTCCACTTCGAACTCCTCCTCGAAACGCATGACGAGCTCGACCGTGTCCAGCGAGTCCGCTCCCAGGTCCTCGACGAAGGACGCACCGTCGGAGACCTTCTCCAACTCCACTCCGAGCTCATCGGCGATGATCTCGCGTACCTTGGCTGCAGTGTCCGACATCTCATTTGCTCCTGTGTTGTAGTACAGCCCGGCTGTTCTCAGCCGTGCATCACCATTCCGCCATCAACGACGAGTACCTGGCCCGTCATATACGTCGAATCCGGACCCGCAAGGAACCGGACCACGCCGGCGATGTCGCCCGGAGACCCGATGCGGCCGAGCGGTATCTGGTCGGCGAGCTCCGATCGCGTGTCTTCCCCGAGTTCAGCCGTCATATCCGTATCGATGAATCCGGGCGCGACGACATTGACGAGTACACCTCTCGAAGCCAGTTCAAGCGCCGCCGATTTGGAAAACCCGACGAGACCCGCCTTCGAGGCGGCATAGTTGGTCTGCCCTCGGTTCCCCGTCAAGCCTACGACACTGGCAATATTGATGATGCGCCCGCTTCGACGCTTCATCATTCCTCGAGCGACTGCCCGCGTGAGATTGAAAGCACCCCTGAGATTCGTGTCCAACACCGTGGTCCAATCCTCGTCCTTGAGCCGGACGAGGACATTGTCACGCGTCACGCCCGCGTTGTTCACGAGGATGTCGATCGGACCCAGTTCTTCCTCCACGCGCTTCACCAGCTCCGTGCACGCGCTGGAATCGGCCACATCGCACGCATAGCCGCGCGCTTCGCCCCGGAGTCCTGCTGCCGCCGCAACGGCACCTTCGAGCCCTCGCGCCACGCAAGCCACGTGCGCCCCCGCACGCGACAGTTCCGTAGCGATAGCCAGTCCGATGCCCCGAGAGGCTCCCGTGACGATCGCAACCTGCTGTTTCAACTCAGCCATGAAACGCCTCCACCAGAGCAGCGATTTCGTCCGGACTGCCGGCCGTGGCGACCGGCCGCCGTCGCTCGATGCGCCGGAGCAGACCGGTAAGTACGGCACCAGGCCCGAGTTCGACCCACAAGTCGGGCTTGAAGCCCTCCATGGCGCCCACGGATTCTACCCACCGCACGGGAGAGGTCAACTGCTCGACCAGGAGCTCACGACCCGTTTCCGGGTCGGTCACCGGTACGGCCGCGGCATTGGCCACGATCGGAAATGCCGGCGCCGACATCTCGACGCCTGCCAGAGCCACCCGAAGTCCTTCCCGGGCGGTGCGCATCAGAGGAGAGTGAAACGCCCCGCTCACATTCAGCGGGACGGCCTTACGGGCCCCCGCCCGAAGTGCACCTGCGCAGGCAGCCTCGACGGCAGGCACGTCGCCACTGATGACGATCTGGCCGGGAGCGTTGAAATTGGCCGGAACGCACTCACCCTCCGGCACGTCGGCGCATACGCGGGATACGATCTCCGGCTCCAGTCCCAGCACGGCGGCCATGGTGCCCGGGCGTTCCGCCCCGGACATTGCCATCAGTTCGCCCCGCCGGCGAACCGTACGCAGGGCTTCGCCGACCGAAAAGCTGCCCGCTGCCAGCCAGGCGCTGAACTCGCCCAAGGAGTGTCCTGCGGCCACGACCACGCTGGACCGCACATCCGGGGGAAGCGTTGACCAGACAGCTATGCTGTGCAGCAGGATGGCAGGCTGGGCGTTCTGAGTCCGCCGGAGGTCTTCCTCCGGCCCTTCGCGACACAGCCGGCTGAGGGAAAAACCGAGGATCTCATCCGCCTCCTCGTACAGACGGGCCACCGCGGGGTACGCCGAACACAGCTCGACGCCCATCCCGACATACTGGGAGCCCTGCCCCGGCATCATCAGTGCAATACGCATGCTCATGGAGCCGTCCGTATGTGATTCCGGCCGAAGCCGGGCAGGAAATGCAGCTAGAACTCTTCCACGCGGATCACTTCTCGATCTCCGTAGTAGCCGCATCCCGGACAAACGTGGTGGGGCCGCCGGGGGTCACCACAGCGCGGGCACGCCTGAGTCGCCGGCGACTGCTCCGCCTGATGGCCTCCGCGCCGCTTGCGCTTGCGCTGCTTCGAGGTCCTTCTCTTGGGTACCGCCATCATTGACCTTCCTGATTCTGATCTTCGTCCGCCTTGGGGCTGCCCGCGATCTGGCGCAGCGACTCCCAACGCGGATCCATCGTTTGCGTCT
>JAOTWC010000305.1 GCA_029863105.1 Gemmatimonadota bacterium
GTCCGTAGCGAGCGAGTCGGTCACCAGACGGGCCTCTCCGCCGGCCGCCGGGATGATCAGCAATTCCCCCGGCAGGTTCGATACGGCCACGTCGAGGGCCGATTCGAACAGGATCTGCGAGCCGTCCGGAGACCAGACAGGATCGCGATCCCAACCGGGGTTGTCGGCGATGATGCGGAGTTCGCCGGACTCGACATTCAGCAAGGACACATCGGATGAAAAGCTGGAATTGGATCTCGGGTCCGGTGCATGATCAAAAGCGATCCAACTGGCGTTGGGGGAAATGGAGTATCCCCCCACCGTGAAGTCGCCGTCGGTGAGGCGGCGCACTTCGAGCGAGTCCGCGCCAAGGTCAGCTACCCAAAGATGTGTGTTCCTCCATCCCTCGTCCTTTATGTCGTGGGGCCCGAACAGGTCGGCAGCGTGCTCTCCGACGGAGTCCGCGGGTTCGACGACGGCCAGGGCGAGTCGGCTGAGGTCGGCCGAACACTGGAACGATCGTACGCCCTCGGGTAAGGGACCGATGTCCTCGGTTGCGCCGTCCGGAGTGGCCAGGCGCAGCCGTGTGCCATCATCCTCCCGAGCGAGGTACGCGATACGATTTCCGCAAAACTCGAATCCACCCTGAAGCCCGGGCAGGTCTAGCGGAACCGGGGCGGCTCCGTCGACGGACGCCCAGAGTGTCGATCTGCGCGAGTCTCCCTCCCAATCCGACGCATAGCTGCGGTACACAATCGTGCGACCGTCACGCGAGATGGTCGGAGGCCCGAACGTTTCGAGGTCGATGACGTCCCGCAGATCCGGGGCTTCCTGGGCGGCGAGTCCATGGAGCGAATTGACAACCAGACCGAGGAGAATCCAGCCAGCCATTCCAGTGCGCATTCACCAGCCTCCAAGCGAGTCGCCGGACAAGGTCGATCGAAACGAATCGTACCGGCGAACGTCGCATGGTGAAAGACGCTACCACTCCTCCATCCACCTTCGCTTGCGGATCACCTGCACGGTCACGAGCGCGAACCAGATGCTGACGAGCGGTCCCGCGTCGAACAGACCCGCTTCGGCGGGCGGCTCCGGGAACGTGATGAGCTTCATGATGAAATGCAGACCGGCAGCCGCGAGTCCGGTGAGAGTGAATGCCTTGCCGAACTTCGGGTGGTTCCACATGACGAACGCCCACAGGAAAGCGGTCCAGTCGATGAAGAAGTCGGAGACATAATTGAACCCGTTCTGAACCGTGAACACACCGTTGAGAATGTTCTGCCACATCTCCTTCTCGGCGACGGTCTCGGCTGCTGCCATGTACTTCCGGATATAGTGGAGGTTCTCCAGCTGCACGACGGCGAAGACCATGTTGGCTGCGCCACCAATCACGCCAAACACGGTGCCGAGAACGGCGGCGACAGAAGTCTTGGGCCGGCTGAGAAACGGATACAGGCCAACGAATGCGACCACGAGGACTGGGCCAAAGAAGATGTAGAACGCGGTGGAGAGGAACTCGGGCAGGGTCAGGAACGTCCGTGCCGGGTACATCACGGAGGCAGCGAGTCCGGCTGCGATCGCGGACCGTACCAGTGTCCGTTCCACCCTCACGTAGTCAGTCATGACGTGACTCCTTTTGAGAAGGTCCTCCTAACCTCTCGGCCTCCCCTGCAAACCGAACACGACGAGTTCCTTCGTCAGGTTCAGCAGTGACTGGGCGTCGCGCGGCTCTCCGCTGGCCAGTTCGCCGCTGACGTCGCAGGCGAGCATGAGCGTCACGACGCCGTGAACCCGGGACCACAAGTAGAGCGCCACGAGGTCGACGTTCGTGTGCACGATTTCTCCGGACTCAATCGCCTCGCTGACTGCCTGGTGGAGGATGCGGTAGCCGATCTTTCCCGGGATTTCGCTGAGCTTCCGTCGCGGGCCGGCGACGGGCATGAACAACACGCGAAACTCCTCCTCGTGCTCTGTCGCGAAACGGACGTAGGCGTCACCGAGGGCAGAGATTCGGGCGAATGAGCCGACCGGCAGCGAGACGATCGCGCCCAGCAGCGACCGCTCGAAATCTCGCAGTGTCTCGTCAACGACATTCTGGACCAGCGATTCCTTGTTGACGAAGTGTCCATAGATCGCCCCCGGCGTGATACCGGCCCGGTCCGCGACGGCGCGCATCGAACAGGCTGCGACGCCCCCTTCGGCGAGCAGTCCGCGCGCTGAGGTGAGAATCCTCTCCCTCGTACCATGGCTTTGATTCAACGTGGTTGGACTAAACATTGTTCTATTATACTAAACACTGTTTAGCAGCCTGGCAAGAGAGAAACCCGTCCGGACTGCGGGGGGGACGGCTACTCCGCGGCTCGGCCCACCGCCACCCGCACGCGGTTCTGGTCAGGATCCGTCCATGCGACGATGATCCGGTCGCCGGCGAGTGCGAGGACGGGAAACCCGGAGGCCCGGGCCACACTGGATGTGCCGATCGGCACGGAGGCCGAGGCGCGGCCGTCGGCGCCGATCATGCGCGCCCGCACTTCGGCCCCTTCCCCGTCGCCGACGGCCTCGAGCCAGGAGACGAGCGTGCGTCCCCCGGACAGCGCCAGCGTCCCCACGCGGCCGATCGGCCGGCCGTCGTCGATGCGAACCGGCGTGCCGAACGTGGCTCCCGCGTCGTGCGACATGGCCGCATATACGCGGCCGGAATCGGCCGCGGCCGTGAACCAGGAAACGCGGACGTGCGATCCGGTCGCCGCGATCTCGGGTCCGTTCACCGGACACGCGGGAATGTGCCAGCCGTCGGCATGCACG
>JAOTWC010000306.1 GCA_029863105.1 Gemmatimonadota bacterium
TGCCTCCTCGAAGGCCAGCCGGTACTCGTCGCGGCCGACCACGAACGCACCGGTTCCTGCCGTTGCCTGCACGCCGGCTTCCCAGTGGCGCGCGATCGCGTCCAGATCATGGGCCCGGATCGCTTCGTTCTGGGCTTCCCGGGCGTCGCGAATGCGCTGCTCCTCGGACTCGGCGGTGACCGGTTGCGACATCCTGATCCCGCAGGCCGCCTGCGAGACGAGCGCCGCGGCGATCAACGCGATCCGCACGGGCCTGTGTCGGTTCATGCCGCGGCTCCTTCCTCGTCGACCTCGTCGTCGATCGGATCCAGCACGGGTGTGTCCAGCGGATCATCCGCCTCCTCGGCCGATACGACACGGATTCGGACCTCGTCCCCCGGTTCCAGCTGCCGGGCGATTTCACCCCAGTGCACGTGCGTCAGGTCGGCCGGCTCGTCCGGATCCTGGGGGATGGGACCGTTCACGCGGTATCCGGTGACCATCAGCGTCGTGTGCGGGCCGGGCTGTCCGCGCGGAGAGGCCAGCACCTCCGGCCGCAGCTCGACCCAATTGAGAATGACGCTGATCACGCCGGTCGGATCGAGACCCGCGCGGCAGTAGGGCTCGTCGTTTACGTCCACATCGAAGCGAATCATCAGCCGTAACTCCCCGGCAAGAGGATGTTGATGGCCAGCGTCCAGACCGGATCGAACACGAAGTCGAACGCGTACCAGGCGAGGAGGATGCCCATCCAGGCGAGACCCGGACTGCCCCACATCAGCTGCTGGTACTTCGCCGTGTGCTCGTCGTTGAGCAACAACGGCACGGCGCCGCTCCCGTCGAGGGGCGGAAACGGCAGCAGGTTGAACACGGCGAGCAGCAGGTTGAGGGAAAACATCGCGCTCAGGAAGAAGCCGACCGCGTCCCACAGGCCCGGGGCGGTCGGGTCAACCAGGTGCGCGAACGCCACCCGCTCGGGCCCGACGAACACGCCCGTCGCCAGCAGTCCGTAGATCGCTGCGCCGGAGATCAGGCACAGGAGCATGTTCGAGGCGGGGCCCGCGAGCGCCATCCAGGCCGCCCGTTTCGGGTGGCGCATCGCCCAGTTCGGATCGTAGGGCGCGCTGGCGAACCCGAACGGCCAGCCGATCGTCACGACCGACAGCAGGGGAAGCAGCACCATGCCGAACGGCTCGCGACGGATGTGCGGGCGGGGATCGAGGGTAACCTGGCCCCCGTGATACGCCGTCGGGTCCCCCAGCCGGAGCGCCGCCCAGGCGTGGGCCGCTTCGTGGAGCGTGACGGCGAACAGGAACACGGCATAGAACAGCAGGCCTTCGACCAGGTTCACGTCCACGAGACCACGCTAACGATCTACCAGTGACATCTGGTCATCGGCGACGGACGGAACCTCGTGGTGCCGCCGGCAGCGTGCTTCGTACGACTCCGCGCCTCCCACCTGAATCGTCGGGCCTTCCGCCGGCGCCGGCTTCCCGTCGATCAGCCGCTGATTCCTCGTCGCCAGGTCGCCACACACGACGCAGATGGCGTGCAGCTTGTCGATGCGCTCGGCGATCGCGAGCAAAGGCCCGATCGGACCGAACGGCAGACCACGAAAGTCCATGTCGGTGCCCGAGACGATCACTCGCACGCCGCGATCCGCCAGGTCGTTGACGATCTCGACGACCGTGTCGTCGAGAAACTGGACCTCGTCGATCGCCACGACTTCGGCATCGGGATCCAGTCTCTCCGCGATCTGCCGCGCTTCGTTGATCGCCACCGCCTCGATGTGCCGGCCGTCGTGGGAACTGATCGCCATGATCCCGCTGTAGCGGTCGTCGAGGTGCGACTTGAACACCTGCACCTTTCGGCGTGCGATCAGCGCACGGCGCACGCGGCGCAGCAGCTCTTCCGACTTGCCGCTGAACATCACGCCGGTGATGACTTCGATCGAACCTTCGCGTCCGTCCCGGGCCACCGGCCGTCAGTCGTTGACGACGCTGTCGGCCAGGACGGCTCGCAGATCGTCGTCGCTCATCTCGATCAGGGCGCGCTCCGCTTCCGCGACGCTGCCGCTGTCGTGCTCGATGTAGCGGGCGCGGTTCATCGGTGAGTCGAGGCAGAGGAAGAAGATGCGGGACACCTTCGGGCTGCCGGGCTGGCCGCCCGATACGTAGGCCTCCCAGTTGGCCATGTCGTCGTCCATGAACGTTCTCGCCATGACGCTAGACCCTGACCGACGTCGCGAGAAGCTCGCGCAGGTCGGCTTCCGTGAGCTGTTCGGCCGCCTCGTCGGGCACCTTGGAGAAGCCCGGCGGCACGAGCGTGTAGCGCTGCTCCACGCTGGGATACTTCGGGTCGCGAAACAACACCATGAGCCGCGGTGACTGCGCGCTCGTCCCGGAATGAATCGAAAGCTCCGCTTCCCAGCGCCTTCCGGAAGCACTCGTGAACGGGACTTTCTTGCTGTCGGCCGCGCCGTCGAGCCGGAAGATCAGCTTCCGAAGCATGCCCGGCTTCGTCTTCGCCATGTCGATCCGCTGAGAGGTGAGGTTCAGGCGCTGCCGGTCAGGTGCCGGGGGCGCGGGAACAAGCTAGAACGCGGCTCGACGCAGAACAACCGATGCGGTCGGATGGTGCGGGCGGAGCACGTTCTGGAGCCCGGAAAGCGTGGTCATGCCGCCACACCGGGAATTCGGCGGAGATGGGATCGATGATGGGCAGGCGCCGGGGAAATCCATACTTGATCGCATAAACGCCTTGTGGTCAACACGTTAAAGAC
>JAOTWC010000307.1 GCA_029863105.1 Gemmatimonadota bacterium
CATGCTTTCTTCCGTGTGCGGCGTCGAGATCGTCTCGACTTCCAGCCCCTGACCGAGGGTTCGGCTTCTACCCGGCTCGATCTCGACGATTTCCAGTGGAAAGCCGGGGTCGACGATGTAGCCGCCCAGGGCAGCCGCGAGGTGATCGAACATCGAGCGCGTGCCGGGTGGCCCCCACACCGTCAGTGGCTCGACTCGCCTGCCAGGCAGCAGGCCGTGCGTGAGTGAGAACAGGAGCCCGGGCAACCCGCCCACATGGTCAGTGTGAAAGTGCGTGAGGAGAATGTCGGTGATGCCGGCCCAGTCGATTCGCAGGCTGGCCAAGGTTCGCACGGTTCCCGGTCCGCAGTCGAGCAGGGCCGCCACGGATCCAGCCTCGAGCAAGTACGACGAGCCACCGGTGGCCCCTTCCGGGACCACGGTACCGCAACCGATGACCGTGAACCGCTCACTCACACGGCGACGGCCTTCGGCAGATTCTTCAGATCGAGCGCGACCAGCGTGCTCACCCCCGGCTCCTGCATCGTCACGCCGTAGATGTAGTCCGCGACCTCGATCGTACGGGCATTGTGCGTAATGACCAGAAACTGCGTGTCCTGTTTGAATCGTTCCAGCATCGCGGTAAACCGACTGATGTTTGATTCGTCGAGGGGAGCGTCGACCTCGTCCATGACGCAGAAGGGGCTGGGCTTGGCCAGGTAAATCGCGAACAGCAGGCCAAGCGCTGTGAGCGTACGCTCACCGCCCGACAACAGGTGAATTCGCTGCGTGCGCTTCCCACGAGGGCTGGCCGAAATCTCGATCGCAGAATCGAGGGGGTCGTCGGGGCTCTCCAACCAGACGTCAGCCTCCCCTCCCTCGAACAGGGTGACGAAGATGTCACGAAAGTTCGCGCGGACCTGCGTGAACACCTCCTGAAACGCTCTGGAAGCCGTCTCGTTGATTCGGCGAATCGAATCGTGGAGATCGTCCCGGGCCGCTACGAGATCCGCTCGTTGCGCTTCCAGAAAATCGAGCCTCTGCTTCTCTTCTTCGTATTCGGCCGCGGCAAGCATGTTCACCGGTCCCAATGACGCCAACTTGCCACGTACCTCCATCAGTTCGCTGGCCCAATCCTCGAGGCTCCCGGCCGATGGGACATCCACGTCGCGTCGCAGTTCCTCGAGAGATCGTTCCCACTCGACCTCTATGCGCTCCCGAATGGCCGCGCTCTTGCCGTGCAACTCGGTTCTCTCGAGCTCAAGTGCATGCCTCCGCTCAGAAGCCTCCCGCTCTCCCGCGCGTGAGACCCGCAGGCTGGATTCCCGTCGTTCGAGCTCCGCACGGCACTCCTCCAATCTCTCCATCCGCTCGCGAACCTCGCGCTCGAATTCAGCTCGGTCATGGAACAGCTTTTCGAGTTCTTCTTCGCTTCCCGTCAGCATCTCGGTTCCGCTGTCGATGACCTGAAGACGCTCGGCGAGTTCTCCGTCCAGACTCGCCTTGCGTTCATCGAGCTCCGACACCAGGTCCTCAGCGCGGCGCACGCGATTGCCCTCCGCCTCGTGTTCGGCATCGCGACGTGCGATGCGCAACTGCAGCTCCTGAAGAACGTCGTGCTCGGCCTCCCACACGCCCGTGGCAGCCATCAGCTCCGCTGCCAGGGAGGCCAGGCCCTGCTCCAGAACGGTGCGGCGTTCGGCCAGATCCGCCAGGCCGGCTTCCGGCTCGCCGGCCTCGGGCCCTTCCGGCAGTTGTTCGCCCAGACTGCCGATCCACTCGTCGAGTTCCCCGATCCGCCGTTGCGTGCGGGTCAGGCGATGCGCCATCGCTTCGCTGTGCGCTTCTGCTTCCCGCTCCGCTTTGGCCAGCACTTCTCTCTCCCGGTCGACGGAAGCGGTCCGCTCAGCCAGCATCCGGGCGTCGGCTTCCAATCCATCGAGGGCGGCGCGAAGTTCGGCGCATTCCATCTCCAGTTCCGCGCGGCGTTCCTCGAGCCGCCGATGCTCAGCCCGTCGACGGAGCATCCCCTTACTCGTCGAAGGCTGGCCCAGCCGCACCGCACCCACAGTGTCCCGACCGCTGCCGTCCCCGGCGACCCATGCGCCGGTACCCGGCCCGAATGTGTCGCCTGACGCCAGATCGACATCGGCGAGCAATGCCCGGACCCAGGGCGCCCCTTCCCCATGCGCCTTCACCTCTGCGTTCAGCGACCCGCCCGCCCCGGGCCTGGCGGGACCCGGGTCCAGCGGCAGCAGTACGAGCCCGTCGGTTTCGTCCCGACCGGCGATCCAGGAGCGAACGGCGATGACCGAAGGCCAGTCGTCGACGACAACTCCGAACAGCATCGCACCAAGCTGTGCCTCGACGGCCCGGGAAAGCTGCGGAGGAACGTCCATGTACTCAGCCAACACGCCCCTCACTCCCGGAACCTTCTTGCGATCTGACTGCAGCCGCGCCACGATCGGAGGGAGATCGTTTCCAGCCGCCAGCATGCCCGCCAGTCCGCCCGCTCGAGCGGAAACCGACGCGAGTTCACCTTCGAGCGAAGACAACCGGTCGCGCAGCGTCCGGGACTCTTCGCGAGCGGCCCGCAGAGCGGCGCGCGCTTCCTCCAGACGGACATCTTTGGCCTCTCTGGCCTTCCTGGCGTCGGTCCCGCGCTCCGCCGCCTCCGCCACCTCGGCGGCCAAAGCCTCAACCGCCTCGGCGGCCTCGGACCTCTCAGCGATCCTCAACCGGCGCTCTTCGGCTCGCGCCTTCTCCCGCTCCCGACGGGC
>JAOTWC010000308.1 GCA_029863105.1 Gemmatimonadota bacterium
CCATCTCCACGACCTCGTCCACGGTTCCGGTGCCGGTCAGCGCGAAGTTCATCGAAGTCTGAACGATGTGCTCCACGGAGGTCGACATCTCGAGCAACCGGGACTTCAGCCTGTCGAGGCGTTCGCCGAAAACCTTGTGTGACATCTCGCCTCTCCTGTGCCTTGGACCGTGGTCATCCGAAGCGGCCCGTGATGTACTGCTCGGTGCGATCTTCCGCCGGGTTCGTAAACAGCCCCTGCGTGTCGCCGTACTCGATCAGTTCTCCCATGTACAAGAATGCCGTGAGATCACTGACGCGCGCCGCCTGCTGCATGTTATGCGTGACGATGACGATGGTGTAGGAGGACTTGAGTTCCGCCATCAGGTCCTCGATCCGGCTCGTGGCGATCGGATCGAGGGCGCTGGCCGGTTCGTCCATCAACAGGATCTCCGGCTCTACTGCGAGGGCGCGGGCGATGCAGAGCCGCTGCTGCTGTCCCCCGGAGAGCCCCAGCGCACTGTCCTGCAGGCGGTCTTTCACCTCATCCCAGATCGCGGCTGCCCGCAGGGACCGCTCGACTTGCTCGTCCAGATTCCCGCGGAAACCATTGATCCGCAGCCCGAACGCGACATTCTCATATATCGATTTCGGGAATGGGTTCGGCTTCTGAAACACCATCCCGATCCGCCGGCGCACTTCGACCGGGTCGACTCCCTCTGCATACAGGTTCGTGCCCTGGAAGATCACTTCGCCCGTAACGCGGGCTGCCGGAATCAGGTCGTTCATCCGATTGAAACACCGCAGCAGGGTGCTCTTTCCGCAACCCGACGGCCCGATGAACGCAACGATCTGATGCCGCGGAACATCGAGTGTGATGTCCCTCACCGCCTGAGCCGTACCGTACGAGACGCTCAGGTCGCGGGTACTCAGCGCAATGTCGCTCACTGATCTCGTCTCGACTGGAAGCGGTTTCGAAGCATGATCGCCGTGAAATTCATCGTCAACAACACGACGAGCAGCACGAGAATCGCGGCTGCCGCCAGCTCGTGGAATTCAGCCTGCGGCTTGGACGTCCAGTTGAAGATCTGTATCGGCAGGACGGTGAACGGATCCATCGGACTCGTGGGCGGAAACGCGATGAACGTGAGCGCCCCGATCATGATCAACGGGGCGGTTTCACCTATGGCCCGCGAGATGGAGAGGATCATGCCCGTCAGGATGCCCGGCAGGGCCACGGGGAGAACGTGGTGGCGCACGACCTGCCAGCGGGTCGCGCCAACCCCGTATGCGGCTTCCCGCAGCGATCCGGGTACGGCGCGGATCGCTTCCCGGGTCGCAATGATCACGACGGGCAGCACCAGCAAGGCCAGCGTAGCGGCGCCCGCCAGGACGCTGCGACCGAGTCCCATGAAGCGCACGAAAATCGCCAGCCCCAGAATGCCGTACACGATCGACGGTACGCCCGCGAGGTTGGCGATGTTGATCTCGATGAGCTGCGTGAGTCGGTTCTTGGACGAGTACTCCTCGAGATAGATGGCGGCACCGACGCCGAGAGGAAAGCTGAAGGCGGCGGTCAAACCCATCATCCACAGCGTTCCGAGGATCGCCGACTTGATCCCCGCCCGGCCAGGAATGCGCGACGGATAGTGGGTGAGAAAATCGAGGGACAGCCAGCCGATGCCGTCGAGCGCCACGTCGACCAGCAAGATGAGGAGCACGAGGACGCTGAACGCGATCGATGCCAGGCAGAGCCGCCGAAACACGCGCCCTGTCCGATGCCGGCGGCCGAGCCGCGGCTCGAATCGGTCAGTATCCGTCAGCAATGACGGCGCGCTCACTCGTAGGCCTCGCGGAACCGTGACGTGATTCGATTGCCCAGCAGATTCATGCCGAGCGTGATGACGAACAGCACCAATCCGACAGCGAACACCGTCTGGTATTCCAGTGAGCCGTGCGGGGTCTCGCCAAGGCTGACCTGGACGATGTACGCGGTCATCGTCTGAACGCTCTCCAGCAGGTTCAGCGTCATGCGGGGCGTGGCGCCGGCGGCGAGGGCTACGGCCATGGTCTCTCCGACGGCCCGCGAAACGGCGAGAACGAATGAGGCGGCGATGCCGGATAACGCCGCAGGCACCACGATGCGGGTCGACACCTCGAATCGGGTCGCGCCCAGACCGTACGCCGCCTCCCGGAGCGCTCTCGGCACGGCGCTGAGAGCGTCCTCTGACAATGAGGCCACCATCGGAATGACCATGATTCCCACCACGATCGCCGCGGCCGCCGCGTTGTAAATACCCGCGCCAGGAAACATCTGACGCAGGATCGGGGTCACGAACATCAGGGCGAAGTAGCCGTAAACGACGGTGGGGATTCCGGCCAGAATCTCCAGGATCGGCTTGACCGTACCCCTGACGCGGGGAGAAGCGTACTCACTCAGGTAAATCGCCGAGGTCAACCCGACTGGAAGCGCGATGAGCATCGCACCGACAGCTATGATCAAGGTGCCGTTCAGCAACGGCAGGATTCCGAAGTGCTGCTCGGAGTACAGCGGAGACCAGCGAGTTCCGGTGAGAAACTCGACGATCGGGACCTGCCGGAAGAATCCGACCGACTCGCTGACGAGCACCGCCACGATTCCCACGGTCGTCAGTACCGACACGAGACCGCAGGCAAACAGCAGGGAGGCGATGACCGCCTCCCCCGCTCGCCTGTCCGCCCGGCGGCGGAGGTCAGCCGGCACCATGGGGCTCGTCAATCAGCGATCCCCGGCAGGGACG
>JAOTWC010000309.1 GCA_029863105.1 Gemmatimonadota bacterium
GGACGTTCATCACGGCGCACTTCCACGTCATCCAGGCGGCGAGCGCGCGGACTTCGTCAGCGGTTACGTCCGGGTGATAGCGAATCCCACCCTTGCCGGGTCCTCGAGCCCGGTTATGCAGCACCCGGTAGCCGATGAAGTTGCGCACGTCTCCGGTGTGCGTCGTGATCGGAAACTCGGTAATGATCACGCGCTCGGGTCGCACCAGGTACTCGATCAGGCCCTGTCTGTACTCCGGCAGGTACTGGATCGCGCGCCCGAACTGCTCCTGGGCGATGTGGAAGGGGTTGAGGTCTTCCTGGACGGGGAGTGTCGTCTCTAACGGATTCATTAGGCGTTTGCCTCGTGGACAATCGGAGTTTGGGAGCGCTCGGATTCCTTGAAACAATATACCCCCGCGTGCGCGGGTAAGGGAGCGTTCCCGGCCCATCAAACGCGCCCCCCCAACACTTGACATCTGTATACAATTTGGTATACAATACACCCATGCTGACGATCACGATCGACCGAGAGCTGGGAGACGCCGTGTACGCGCAGGTAGCGGTACAGATACGGCAGCTCGTTGCCTCGGGCGCCCTGAGGCCAGGGACTCCGATCCCATCGGTTCGGCAGCTATCCAGGGACCTGGGCGTCAGCCTCAACACGATCGCCCGGGCCTACAGGATGCTGGAGGCTGAGGGCTTTCTGGTCATTCGTGATCGGGCGGGAGTCACGGTCGCTGCGCCGGCCGAGAAGATCGACGATTCGGTCCGCAGCGAGTTGCTCGGCGAGCTACGGGCGATCGTGTCCCGTCTTCGCCAGGCGGGAATCCCGAGAGACGAGCTGTTGCACCTGGTGTCGGAACAGGTCGGAGCGGGGGACGGCGCACGGAAAGGAACACGATGATGGACGCAGAGGCGGCTGTAATAAATGGGTTCTTCACATTTCGAGTCTTTCTGGTCGGCGCCATCCTGTTGGCGTACCCCCGCATCAGCCGCAAGGGCCTGATGTTCGGGACATATCTCGGTGAAGACGCGGTGGACAGACCCTCAGCGGGCAGGCTCATGCGCAGCTGGGATGTGGGTTGCGCGGTGGTGATGGGTGTCTCGCTGCTGGTAGGGTGGGGGATTAGTCTCTCAGGCCAGCCGATACGTGGGAATCTGACGGGTACGGCGGTCCTGCTGGCGCTCAGCCCGGCGCTCTATGTGTGGATGTACAGAAAGGCCCGGAGGCAGGCTCCGCCCGCGGTCGCCCGGCAGGCCATGCGGGCCAGTGCCTCCCTTGAGGTGGACGAATCGCGCGGGGATCGCTTCGCCTTATTCACCCTTGTGGTCTGTCTCCTTGCGGCGCTGGCATCGGCCGCGTACGCAACGCTCAGTTACGAGGCGCTGCCCGACCGCATTCC
Source organism: Gemmatimonadota bacterium (assembly GCA_029863105.1). GTDB lineage: Bacteria > Gemmatimonadota > Gemmatimonadetes > Palauibacterales > Palauibacteraceae > JARFPW01. The sequence continues at coordinate 1,385 of JAOTWC010000309.1, forward strand.
GACGCTTGCCAACATGATCGGCCTTGGGGACGAAACGGCAGACAAGTCGATCATCGCGGTTCTGTTGGTGCCGAGCTTCAACCTCGTATTGAGTCCGTTCTTCGCTCTGATGGCCCTGCTCGTTGCCAGGGCGAAGCGGTCGCTGCGAGGCGGCTCGGGTGGGCGTTCGGCTGAAGCCCAGGTCGCCTTCCGCACGGCCTATTCTCACCTGTTCAGTGGTATGGCCCTGTTCGTTTGCGTGCTGTTCACTGTGACATCGCTTGCGATGATCAACGTCGCACGGGGAGAGTCAGGGTCTCTGGGCATCCTGCTCCTGGGCATCTGCGTCGCCATGATCTTCTACGCAGGATTCAGCCTGTTCCGTCTCATGAAACGGTTCGGACAGGGAGGCGCCCGGCTCGAAACCGGCTCAGTGGAGGCTCCCCTCACCGGAGCTCTCGCAGACAACGCGCGTTGGATCCTCGGGGTGATGTACGTCGACAAGGCGGACCCGTCGCTGATGGTCGAGAGTCGCTTCGGCCTCGGATACACGTTCAACTTCGGTAACCCGATCGCCATAGCGCTCAACGCAATCTACTTGACGACGATGCTGGGACTGGTCGTGCTCACGCTCGTGGAGTTCGGCGTGTTGTAGTTGAATCGGTGGCTTTCGCAGTTCCCGGCCATCGAAGCAATCGAGAAACAACTGCACAGATCAGGTCGTAGCGCCCTGCGAGGCGGAGAACGTACCCTCGGACAGAAACCGAATCACGTCCGCGGCCACATCCGCCCGGTTCATCAGGAAGGTGTGAGTCGCCGGAACGACCTTGAAGGCGGCGGCGCCCTCCAGCCGCGTGCGCTCGACCGAAACGGCACCGTCGCTGGGACCGGGGATCAGCCACGAACCTATCGGGTTGATGCTCTTGTCGCCCGCGATGATGCCGACCTCGAAATCCGCCGGGCCGAGAGAACTCGGAATGTTCCCCGGGCTGGTTCCCAGCTGTGCGCCGACAGGACCCAGAATCGAGGTCAGCAGAGGCGATCGCTGAAATGCATCGACGATCTCCGACCCCTGATTCGGTGGGCTGAGCATGACCACCCGGCCCTCGAACGGCTCCGGGCGTTCCGCCAGATACGCCCGCACCACCAGGCCACCCAGGGAGTGCGTGACGAAGTGAACCGTTTCGGCTCCTTTCGCCTGGCATGCACGTACGACGCCTGCCAGCTGCTCCACGATCGACTCGAGCGGCTGCGTCGATGAGAGCTTCGGGTTCACGACGCGATACCCGGCGGCACGCAGTCGCCTGCCGAGCAGGCTCATCTGAGCCGGAGCACCTCCAAGACCGTGCACGAGCACGACGGTCTCGCCGGGCCGACTTGGTCTCCTCCG